>NZ_DATIDY010000020.1:0-7077 GCF_035456085.1 Flavobacterium sp. | reverse complement strand
GAATTTCAGACAAGCTGTTTTGGTAGCCGTTAGCGAAGTATCAGACGCTTTGGTGAGAATACAAAAATTAGAGCAGCAACAGTCTTTTCTCAATGAACGCGTAAAAACATTGCAATTAGCCATTAAAAATTCGAAACTATTGTTCCAAAATGGAATGGCTGAATACTTGGAAGTGCTAACTGCGCAAGCGACTTTATTGCAAAGCGAATTAGAATTGGCTGACATAAAAAGAGAACAACTATCTGCCAATACCGAACTATATCGTGCATTAGGCGGAGGTTGGAGATAACTATAGTTTTACTCCTTGCAGGAAAACTAGAACTTAAACAAAAGTTACTAATGGAATTCACCCATTTTTTTCAACAATAACTAAATTATAAATAATCAAATTACAAAAATCATGAGCACAAACACTTTATTTACACCGTTCAATTTAAAGTCATTACACCTCAAAAACAGAATTGTAATGGCACCTATGACACGTTCTTTTTCTCCAAACGGAGTACCCACTGATACAGTAGCCGCCTATTATCAAAAACGAGCGGAAGGTGAAGTAGGTTTGATATTATCCGAAGGAACAGTTATCAACAGACCTTCTTCATCAAATGATCCCAATGTTCCCCTTTTTTATGGAGAGGAGGCGCTAAAAGGATGGAAAAAAGTAATCGATGATGTTCACGTAGCCGGTGGCCAAATGGGACCACAAATCTGGCATATGGGAATTATGGAAAACCACCATTCTGGCTGGGTGCCGCCAGTACCTTTTGAAGGTCCGTCTGGTTTAAATCGTCCGGATTTCAATAATGGCAACACTATGACCGAAAAAGATATAGAAGATACCATAATTGCTTTTGGTCAGGCCGCTGCTGATGCCAAAAGATTAGGCTTTGACACTATCGAAATTCATGGAGCCCACGGTTATCTGATAGACCAGTTTTTCTATCCTGAAACCAATTTACGCACTGATAATTATGGCGGTAAAACAATAAAAGAACGTAATCGCTTTGCTATTGAAGTCGTAAAAGAAATCCGAAAACAAGTTGGAAACGATTTTGCAATTATTATGCGTTTCTCTCAATTTAAGCCTTCAGACTTCGATTATAAATTGGCAAAAACACCACAAGAATTAGATACCTGGCTTACTCCTCTTGTCGATGCTGGCGTGGATATCCTGCATTGTTCACAACGCCGTTTCTGGGAGCCTGAATTCGAAAAATCAGATTTAAATTTTGCAGGTTGGGCCAAAAAAGTAACTGGAGCGCCAACTATTACCGTTGGTTCCGTTGGACTTGCAAGTGATTTTTTCGGTGTTTTTAGAGGCGAGGGTTCTCAACCAGCTTCATTGGATGAATTAACAAGACGCTTAGATAGAGGTGATTTTGATTTGGTTGCCGTTGGCCGACCTTTATTATCAGATCCAAACTGGGTTGCAAAAATCAAATCTGGTAAAGAAGATGAGCTTATAGGTTTTAACAAAGAATCCCTAGGCGAATTGATACTGCAATAAACAATTATCCACCAATACAGACACTATCGGCATAAGTGGAAGTTGAAGACGATACCCTTATTTAATTTTAATTATTTAATTTGAATGACGCTGTGAGACTTCGGTTTTACGGCGTTTTTTATTTTGTTTTTCATAAAAAAAATTAAAACTCCTGACATACTGTTGTCATAATGCTAAATTAATTTTGGTGTGTTAACCAATAAAAACGTAAAAAATGAATCTAGTATCAATTCGTATTATTACTGCCAACTTTAATGAATTAGTTAAATTTTATGAGCAAGTAACGGAAATTCCTGTGGTGCAATACACCCCAGACTTCGCCGAATTAAAAACACCAACTGCAACAATAGCAATTGGAAGTACCAAAACACTACAATTTTTTGGTGGCGATGAAGTCGCACAGCCAGCCCAAAATCGTAGTGTTATAATAGAATTCAGAGTTAATGATGTCGAGAAAGAATACAAAAGGCTGGAAAACTTTCTTCAAAACAATATAGTTCAGAAGCCTACAACAAAGCCTTGGGGTAATAAATCTCTTTTATTCCGTGACCCTGACGGCAACCTTGTAAACCTTTTTACACCAGTTACACAAGAAGCAATAGCAAAATTTGACGAAAAAATAAGCGCTCTTGATAATAAGTAATCCAAAATGCTATAAATTTTTTTTACGCAGATCTTGCAGATTTAGTAAATGAATTATTTCTTCCTGAATTCTATAGTCGGTTTACTAAAAAATCTGCTAAATCTGCTGAATCTGCATGCTATATTATTTTGAGTAGCGTCTTAATTTGACTAAAAAATGTTTTTGTGTTTGATAAATGACGTTTACTTCAAAATATAAACCTTAAATTAGCCATAAACAACTAATAACTAGCTAAATAAACCAATAAAAACCATTCAGGCGACACGTAATAAAATGAATAGCAATAACCAACTAACAAATACAATGGCGACAAATATTTCTAAAATCACAATTAATGCATCAACTCAAAAAGTTTGGAACACATTGACAAAACCTGAGCTTGTCAAACTTTGGCAATTTGGTAGCGATTTGCAAACCAATTGGGAAATTGGCAGCAAAATCCTATTCACGACAGAATGGAACGGACAAATATTTAAACAGTGGGGAACAGTCTTAGAAATAAAACCAAACGAATTGATTAAATATAACTTGTTTGCTCCAAGACCAGATCTTGAAGACAAGCCAGAAAATTATTTTATAATGTCCTATGTTTTGACAAATGACAATGGGAAAACCAATCTTGAAATCATACAAGAAGACAATAGACCCAATGCGGTTCAGGATGATGAACAGGGCGAAGAAAATCCGATTTTGAAATCACTTAAGGAAGTTGCAGAAACGAATTAGGATATTTAATTATTTCAATCAAAAAAATAAAGTGTTGATAAACAAATAAATGCCCTAACTTAAATACAATAATATTTTATGACACATACTATTAAAAACATAAGCGATTTTTTTGCCAGCTATAAAAAAGCGGCTTGGGAAAAAGATTGCGATACAATGATTACTTTATATGATGACAAAGTGTTGATTTTTGATATGTGGGACAAAGGTTTCTGTTCAGGACTTGAAGAATGGTCTTCGGTAATCACAAGTTGGTTGACATCGCTAAAAGAAGAAAAAGTCAATGTCACATTTGATAAAATAGAAATCCAGGAAGATGGAAACATTGCTTTTGCGAGCGCTTTAATTCAGTTTCAGGCAATCTCAGGCGATAATAGTGTATTACGCAGCATGAAAAACAGAATTACACTCGGATTTGTAAAAAAAGAGAATGGTTGGAAAGTCAAACATCAACATACTTCTGCACCTATTGACTACAATCTCAAAGCTATTTTGGATTTATAATCCAAAACTCTAACGCATTGGGTGAAATTATTTTTTTGCCACACAGAGACATAGAATTTATAGTTTTATAAAAGAGCTAGATAGCCATTTCACTTCTCACATAGCAATCTATGTGACCCGAGACCGAAAGGCGAAAATTAATAATATTTCAAACCTAAATCATTACTATTGCCTTGATTACAAAATAATTAAAATGAAAATTTTGTAATTTATTTTTCCGATTTTGATAAACTTTTAAATTTAATACTTCAGAAATTTATAATGTCAATTTTGTCAAAGTATTAAACAATTTATTATGGAAACGAAAGTAATTGCATTTTCAGGAAGTTTAAGAAAAGAATCATATACTACCAAACTCCTTAAAGCCTTTCAAAAAAGTGCACCAGTTGGTATTACTGTTGAGATAATAGACATCAGTACATTGCCATTTATCAATGAGGATTTAGAAGCTGATTTACCTCAACCCGTTAAGGATTTGCATGCAAAAATAAAATCAGCAGATGCAGTAATTTTTGCAACACCAGAGTATAACCGCTCTTATTCGCCTGTTCTTAAAAATGCCATTGATTGGGGTTCACGCCCTGAAGGAAACAACTTGTGGAAAACAAAACCTGCAACAATTATTGGTTGCTCTCCCTATAGTCTTGGTGCTTTTGGGGCTGTAAATCATTTGCGCCAAGTGGTGCTATATGTAAATCTCTACATCATGCAACAGCCTGAATTTTATCTTTCTTTTATTGCAGATTCAATGGACGAACAAGGAAATATAACAAAAAAAGAAACTCAGGATTTTATTAATGGACATTGGAAAGCATTTGGTGAATGGATAGAAAAATTTAATTCGACTAAAAATAATTAATCATTTAAATTCAATAAAAATGGAAACAAATTCAAAAGAGATTGTTCTTTCTTTTATTAAAGCAATAAATGAGGAAGATTTTAAAACCGCAAAGACTTTAGTTAGTGACGACATGAAATTTGAAGGTGTGCTCGCTTCCAGAAATGGAGCTACAGCTTATTTTGACGATATGGAAAAAATGAAAATGAAGTATGATATCCAAAAAATCATAGCTGAAGGTGATGATGTAAGTATGCTTTCAGATGTAACTTCAAATGGTGCTACACTTTTTACCTCTAGTTGGTATCAATTAAAAAGTGGGAAAATAAACTTTCTAAAAGTCGTGTTTGACCCAAGACCCGTACTCGAAAAATAAAACATAAACACATAACTATTAACAACTTAAGGTAAATAATCTAAAAAAAGTTGCTAGTTTTAATATTCCAATAAGAACTTAAAAAATTTATAGATGAAATCTAAAGCGAGAGCCATTTTTTTGACAGGCTTAATTGCAGGAACAATGGATTTGATGGCAGCAATACTAACTTACACGGTAATTTTACAAAAAACTACACCAATCAAATTGTTGCAATCTATTGCCAGCGGAGTTTTTAAAAAAGAAGCTTATGAAGGCGGCGTACAAATGGCTTTTTACGGATTAAGTTTTCATTATTTAATTGCAATTACTTTTGCTTTGCTATATTTTGTGATTTATCCATACATTCCACTTTTTAGAAAAAAAGCTTTAGTTTCTGGAATTCTATACGGGATTTTTGTTGGACTACTTATGAATCTCGTTGTACTTCGAATTGTATTTCCGGATTTGCCAGTTAAAACTCTTGATTTTCCATTACTATTAGCCATTCTGATTTTAATTTTCTGCATCGGGCTTCCAATCGCTTTTCTTACCAAAAATTATTATTCTTTGAAGAGATAAATATTCTTGAATTAACGCGTTGGGTGAAATTATTTTTTACCACATAGAGACATAGAATTTATAGTCTTTAAAAGACTTTGATAGTCGTTTTACTTATCACATAGCCAATCTATGTGAAAAATAGGCTTATTTCTATTTATTCTTACAATGATTTGCTATTAAATCTATGTTTCTATGTGGTTAATTTTTTCAATTTACAGAATTTCACCCAACGGGTTTGAATTATAAAAAATATATTGATTTATACGGAAAAATATCTGAATAACTTCTGAGTTGCATGAGGGATCGAAACGGCATCCTTTTCTTTTCCTTCTTTAGGAAAAGAAAAGATACAGTGTAGAGCCCGACCTCGTTGCCTGAAAAAGATGTTTTTTTAAATCTGATGATCTTGCAACGAGGTCATGCCCAAATAATTCATCAAACCATAACATCTTTATTGTATTTGTTTCGATAATCGATGGGCGACATTCCGGTGATTTTTTTGAATACTTCCCTGAAGGCTTTTACATCTGAGTAACCTACTTCATACATTACTTCGTTGATGGTTTTGCGAGTATTTTCAAAAGCCTTTTTGGCAGATTCTACTTTTACTCGTTGCATATATTCTACAGGTGTATTGCCTGTGGCTTTGATAAATCGTCGGTCAAAATTCCTTCTGCTTACTGAAAATGTAGCCGACAAATCTTCCATAGAGATTTTTTCATTCAACTTGCTTTCGATATACGATTGCGCTTTTTTCACCGTATCATCTTCGTGTAATTTCTGTCCTGTGAAAATGGCAAATTCAGATTGACTGTTCCTGTCCATTTCGATCTGGAAAACTTTGGAACAATAAATAGCGGTTTGACGATCAAAGTATTTTTCTATTAGATAAATTATTAAATTCAGGAAAGAATACGCTCCACCATTGGTATAAATTCCGTTCTCATCCGTAATCAATAGATCGGTTTGTAAATTGACTTTTGGAAACATCGCTCTAAAGCTTTCAGCAGCAGCCCAATGAGTTGAGCAACTTTTACCGTTTAATAAACCCGATGCCGCCAACATAAAAGCGCCTGTGCAAATACTTGCTACCTCAGCACCTTGCCTGTATTGCTTTTCAACCCAATCGATCAGGACTTTGTTGCTTTCCAATGCTTTGTTATAATTATGATTTAGTGACGGAATAATAACAAGATTGGTTTTGGTAATTTCAGAAATATTTACATGAGGTCTTACTGAAAATAACCCTTCATAAAATTCAACTTCTTTAGAAATGCCCGCTAACTGAATGGCAAACAACTCGGTGTTTTTTGTTTGTTTCCAATAGGCATTGGCTCTTGAAAATATTTTATAAGCACCTACGATGCTGCTTAAATTATTTTCACCATCCGGAACAATTATGGTTAGATGTTGCATAGCTAATAATTTTTAATAAAGATAACACTTAATCTTGTCTAAATCAACCCGCTATATTGTCTATATCACAACCTTTTACTAACCAATTTAGATAGTACCTTTATCTTAATCATTAATAAACAAATTCACAGCTTGCTCCTTAAACAAAACACAACTACCTATTAAAGAATAACTTAACATAATAATAAAAGTGTCAATAACAACATTATTTGTAACTTAGTTTAATTTAAATATAAAAAAAATGGAAACAGTAACAGAAACTAGAAGTTTCTCCTTCAGCTTTGAATCTTCAAAAACCCCAGAAGAAATTTTTAACACCTTAATTGATGTTCGCAAATGGTGGGTAGGTTTGTTTGGAGAAGATATCAAAGGAGGTAGCGATATGCTCAATGAAGAATTTACATTCGACGCAGGCGAAGGAAAGCATCATACCAAACACCGTTTGATTGAAGTAGTACCGAACCAAAAAATTGTGTGGTTGGTAACCGAAAGCCAACTTTCTTTTGTCGAAAAAACAGATGAGT
>NZ_DATIDY010000019.1:0-12431 GCF_035456085.1 Flavobacterium sp. | reverse complement strand
TTATTCTCAGAATAGTCATTAGCATATCCAATGTATTCTTTGTTGATTAAAATAGTGTCATTTGTAGAATACAATAGAATTGGATATCGATTGTAATAATTACCGTCTTTTGGTTTGTAGATTGCTAAGCCATCTGCATTGGTTTTTATATTGAAATCCTTTGATTTTAAAGTGACATTTTCCATTGGTTTACCTGTTTTTCGGTCGAGAACAGTGTAGTATTCCGTTTGATTTTTGTTATTTGCCAAAACTGAAATATTTGAAACAGTGATGGTTTCATAACCAAATCCTTTTTTGTTTTTGGAGTCGGTTTCGCTTTCGAAATAAACCAGATAATTGCCTGTTTCTAATTGAGGTAAAACGACTTCTGTAGAATATTCGAAATAATCTTTTTTGTCGAGGAGGTCGTAGCTTTTTGTTGCAAATGGTTTTTTAGTAGCGATAATTTGGGTTGCCAAACTATCAATTTTGTTGGGAGTGTTATAAAATTGGGATGTTTTATTATAGTTTATTTTAAAGAATGAAATCGTCAAATTGTTCGAGTTTTTGTATCGAATAAAGGCTCTGGTATTTTCTTTATTGTAAATATATTTTTGAAGTTCGACTTGAATATTTTTTGAAAGAATTTCTTCCTTTTTTTGAATTGCCAATTTATAGGCGTTTGAATTATTATTGGTAGCCAAGACACGGTCTAATTCTGTAATTGCTTTGATATTGTAATCTGGATGAGTTTCTTTGGAAGCTAATCTGGCGTAAATTGTCGCTTTTTCTAATTGAATCTTTTGCAGTTGTATTGCTTCCTTTGTTTCTTTTTCTAAGGAAATTAAAGCATTCAATAAATCTTCATCTGATTTTATAAGGTATTGGGAACAAAATAAAATTCGTTCTAGTTTGTTTTCGAAAGTAGGCGAATCAATTTCTAATTTCTGATATAGAGAAAGTACTTTTTTTAAATCTTGATTTTTGATGTACTCCAGATTTAATTTTGTAAAAGCATCGTTATTGCTTAGAAATATATTTTTATAAGGTTCATGTTCTTTAGAGTCAATGTCCCATCCATTTAATTTTCCTTTATAAAAAGCAATATTTTCCTTTAGTAAATAATCGAATAAGTTTTCTTTTTTGAATTTTTCTATAGTAAAAAAGTCAAAAATAGCTTCGTAATTGGTTAGCGGAGTTGCTTTTAAAACCTCTTCATTTTCTAGGGTTTTATCAAATAGAGCATTTATTTCTGTTTCTAATTCAAAATCGGGAGCCGTAGCAGTTGTATCTACAGCTACGGCAGTTGTATCCATTGCTACGGCAGTTGTATCTACCGCCATTACATTATCCACTGCTACGAAAGTGCTGTCGGCTACAATGCCGTAATATGAATTATTCAAACATTTTGCATAAATCAAATTCAAAATGGCTTTTGAAGGCACAGAAGCCTTGCTGATCTCAGTTTTTAAATCATGTAAAATCTTCAGCTTTGCATTTTCGTCCAATATTTGTCTGTACTTGGATTTGTAAAAAAAACTTTTGATGATTTGAGTTTCATTTTTCTTAGCGGAAGCCTTTTTGTAAATTTTGTTTACAATTTCATTGGCGGTTTTTATTTTTCCGACATTTTCATTCTGAGTTGCTTTACCCCATTCTTTTTCAAACTGTTGTGCGAATAATGTTGTGGAGATTAAAGCAAAAATAAAGGCTAAATAAATATTTTTCATAGCTGGATTTTGAATCTGATTATATTGTTTTTCCAATGGTAATCTGAAATTATACCAAAGAAAATTTCAATCAATATATAGTTTTAATTTGAAAATAATTTTCGTACAAATTACTAATTTTTACTTAAAACTAAATTAAACTTGTGGCATTTTATTATTTTTGAAGCATGAAGAAAGCACTGATTATTTTCGTATTGTTTCCATCGTTTATTTTGGCTCAAACCAATTTTGAAAAGGCTGAAAAACTATTCAATGATGGGAAATATAATCAGGCGCAACTTGTTTTTGAAAGTTACTTAAAAAACAATCCAAACCATCTTAAAACTTTAGAATATTTAGGCGATATTGCAAGTCATAATAAAACTTGGGACAAGTCGATAACTTATTATAAAAAGCTAAAAACGATAAAACCTAACGAAGCAAATTATTACTACAAATATGGTGGCGCTTTGGCAATGAAATCATTAGAAGTCAATAAAATAAAAGCGTTAGGAATGGTTGGTGAAGTGAGGTCTTCTTTTGAAAAAGCCATCGCATTAAATCCAAAACACATTGAAGCTCGGTGGGCATTGATCGAATTGTATTTAGAATTGCCAGGAATTGTTGGAGGCAGCGAATCTAAAGCGATAAAATATTCAGCCGAATTAAGAGAATTATCACCTGTTGATGGATATTTATCTCGCGCCCATATAGAAGAATATTTTAAAAGATATGAAGAGGCCGAAGAACAATATAGAAGAGCAGTGTTGATAGGAGGTTCGAAAATTTGTTATCAGGCATTGGCCGATTTTTACAAAAATAAAATGAAACAACCAGACAAAGCCAACAAGGTTTGGGAGGAGTATAGAAATAAAAAACAATAGAGTAATCGAAGAATCGGTTATTGAATAAAGCAATACAAAGACATTAGATGAAAACACATTTCATTGCCATAGGCGGAAGCGCAATGCACAACTTAGCATTGGCATTACACAACAAAGGATATCAAGTTACAGGAAGCGATGACGCGATTTTTGAGCCATCAAAATCTCGTTTGGAGAAAAAAGGAATTTTACCTGCTGAATTGGGTTGGTTTCCTGAAAAAATAACTTCGGATATTGATGCCATAATTCTTGGAATGCACGCCAAAGCAGATAACCCAGAATTGTTGAAAGCTCAGGAATTAGGATTGAAAATTTATTCTTATCCAGAATTTTTATACGAACAATCAAAAAATAAAACTCGCGTAGTTATTGGTGGATCACACGGAAAAACTACAATCACTTCGATGATTTTGCATGTTATGCATTATCATAATATTGAAGTCGATTATATGGTTGGAGCACAGTTAGCGGGTTTTGACACGATGGTACATCTTACCGAAGAAAATGATTTTATGGTTTTGGAAGGAGATGAATATTTATCTTCTCCAATTGACAGAAGACCAAAATTCCATTTATATCAGCCCAATATTGCTTTGATTTCGGGAATCGCTTGGGATCATATCAATGTTTTTCCTACCTATGATTTTTATGTAGAGCAGTTTGAAACATTCATTGAAAAAATCACTAATGGCGGAATCTTAGTGTATAACGAAGATGATTCAGAAGTAAAACGTGTTGCCGAAAAAGCAACGAATCCAATCCGAAAAATACCTTATACAACTCCAAAATACGAAGTGAAAGATGGTGTTACACTTTTGGAAACGCCAGAAGGAGCAATGCCTATTGAGGTTTTTGGAGCGCATAATTTGAATAATTTAGCTGGAGCCAAATGGATTTGCCAAAATATGGGAGTTGATGAAGCTGACTTTTATGAAGCGATTGCCAGTTTTAAAGGAGCCTCAAAACGTTTAGAGAAAATTGCTGAAGGAAAAGGAAAAGTAGCGTACAAAGATTTTGCTCATTCCCCAAGTAAAGTTTCCGCCACTACCAAAGCAGTAAAAGAGCAATATCCAAACCGCACGGTTGTGGCTTGTTTGGAATTACACACTTACAGTAGTTTGAACGCCGAGTTCTTAAAAGAATACGAAGGCGCACTTGAATATGCTGATGTTGCTGTAGTTTTCTATTCTCCGGATGCGGTTAAAATCAAACAATTGGAAGAAGTAACCTATGAGCAAATCGCCAAAGCGTTCAATCGAAAAGATTTAATAATTTATACTAATCCAGCTGAGTTTAAAGAATATCTTTTCAATTTAAATTTAGATAATTCTGCTTTATTATTGATGAGTTCAGGGAATTATGGAGGATTGAATTTTGATGAGGTAAAAGGTTTGATTGAGTAAAAAAATTAACCGCATTTTTGTCATTCCGAAGGAATCTCACATTGGTTACTCACGTTGCGGAGATTCCTACGGAATGACAAGATTGTGCATAATTGTGAGCTATTTTTTGCATACTTAAATACTAATAATTTTATAGATTAAGAATGGTATTAAAGACACAGTTTGTCATTCCGTAGGAATCCCGAGCTCACTAAAGATTCCTACGGAATGACAAGATTGTGGTTAGATTGTGGATAATTAGGCTGTTTTTTACATATTTAAAATGTCTCACAATTTTATTATACGCCTAGTTTGTCATTCCGGAGGAATCTTTTCTCTATAGTTTTAAAAATCATTTTTATGATCGAGTACACTGAAGGAATTTATACTTTTTACGTTTATATTTTAACGAATAAAAACAGAACAGTTTTATATACTGGTGTTACCAATAATTTAAAATTGCGGTTACAACAACATGAAAGTAAACTAAACCCGAATAGTTTTACGGCTAAATACAATTCACATTTTTTAATTTATTATGAAAAATTTGGTTGGATTCAGTTAGCAATTGAAAGAAAAAAAGAAATTAAAGACCTTTCGAGAGAAAAGAAGTTGAATTTAATAAAGGAAATGAATCCGGGTTTGGAATTTTGGAATTATCATTTTAAACAATAAAACCCTAATTGAGATTCCTACGGAATGACAAGATTGTGTGAAAAATAGTCGCACAGTTTGTCATTCCGTAGGAATCTTTATTTTTTACACCCTATTTGTTTCTGGCATTATGAAAGACTAAAATTTTTATTGTCTGATTTTTCTCTTATTTTTAATATATTAGCAAAACTAAGAGTTTGATAATAAAACTCAAGTGTAAAGTTATTGAATGTTATTTTTTAGAGATTATGATTTTAGACGATTCAAAAACTCCTTTTAGGAAACAAGAAGCATTCCCAATCACTCATTGGTCCGAAGACGACAAACCCCGTGAAAAATTAATGCTCAAAGGCAAAAGCGTTTTGAGTGATGCCGAATTAATTGCCATATTAATCGGTTCAGGAAGCCGAAATGAATCCGCAGTGGATTTAAGTAAACGAATTTTAGGAAGTGTTGATTATAATTTGAATGCTTTAGGGAAATTGTCTATCGCACAATTAATGAATTTTAAAGGGATAGGTGAGGCCAAAGCAATATCAATTATTGCAGCAGCTGAGTTAGGCAGACGCAGAAAAAACGAAGATATCGTTGAGCCGACAAAAATAACTTCCAGTAAAGCCGTTTTTGAAGTAATGCAACCTATTATTGGAGAATTGCAGCATGAAGAATTCTGGGTTTTGTATTTGAATAATTCGAATAAAATTCTTTTTAAAACACAACTGAGCAAAGGAGGATTGACCGGAACAGTTGTAGATACTCGAATCGTATTTAAAATTGCATTAGAGCAAAATGCGACTTCCATTATTCTTTCCCATAACCATCCTTCAGGTAAATTGCAACCCAGTGAGGCCGATATACAAATTACTAAGAAAATTAAAAGCGCTGGACAACAATTGGATATCCCAGTCTTAGATCATATAATTATTACTGAAAGAGGCTATTATAGCTTTGCTGATGAAGGTATTTTTTAAAAATTTGCATAAACCGGACATTTGTCTTATATTTACAGTCAAATGTCTTTTTTTATGGAAGCAATACGATTAAAATCAGGAGAAGCAATTGATAAAGCCGTTAGAGCTTTGGTCAATAGAGTAGAGCAGGAGCGCGGTTACAAACTTTTGAATAAGAATATCACTTATGAAGAGTTTTTAAACAACAAGATGTTGATTGTACACGCCATTCGTGAAGGAATCTCTTATGAATTGTTTGATTTGATAAAAGAAGTAACTCCTTTTAATGAAGAGGACTGGGCTTCTTTTTTGGGAATTTCAACCAAATCACTTCAACGAAATAAAGTTAAAGAAGATTTTATTTTCAAACCCATTCAATCCGAAAAAATATTAGAATTAGCCGAAGTAACTGCTTTAGGAAATTCAGTTTTTGATACCGAGAAACAGTTTTATTTATGGTTAAACACACCTTCATTTGCACTTGGAAATCTGCAACCTATCGAATTACTCAAGGATTCTTATGGAAAAGAAATGGTAGTTAACGAATTGAATAAAATCGATCAAGGTATTTTTGTATAATGGAAGTTTTTCGATTAGCTCGGAAAAAATATCCTATAGAATTATCGGGAAAAGGAGCCTCAATTTCAGGCGCACGTTGGAATTCAAAAGGGACAGAGATTATTTATTGTGCCCAAAACAGAGCTTTGGCAATGGCCGAAGTTTTAGTGCATCTTTCGTTGGCAACACTTCCAAGTGATTTTGTGATGCTAACCATTGAAATTCCTGATGATATTGCCATAGAAATTTTAGATTTAACTAAACTTAACATAGATTGGAATATTTTTCCGTGTACCTTTGAAACACCTCTTTTGGGAGATGATTTTATAAAACGAAATGAAGCTTGTGTTCTAAAAGTGCCGTCGGCGGTTGTAAAAGGAGATTTTAATTTTTTGATTAATCCTTATCATACCGATTTTTCTAAAATTAGAATCACAGAACAAAGCGATTTCCCTTTTGATAAACGAATTTTTAAAAATTAATTTGCATGTTATCTAGTAAAATAACCGATATATTCTTTGATCTTGATCATACTCTTTGGGATTTTGATGTTAATTCAGAATTGGCTTTTGATGTAATTTTGAAAAGAGATCATCCCACAATTTCAATAACCGATTTTATTGAAAAATATATCCCCATTAATCAAGCCTGTTGGAAATTATACCAATACGATAAAATCACACATGACGAATTAAGATACAATCGCCTTAAACATACTTTTGATGCTTTAGAATATACTGTCTCTGATGCTCAAATTGAAAGTATGGCATATGATTATATTGAGTTATTGCCTGAAAATAATCGTTTGTTCGACGGTACAATAGAAGTGTTGGAATATCTGGGAAAAAAGTATAAATTGCATATTATTACCAATGGCTTTGCCGATGTGCAATACAAGAAAATAAACAATTCGAATATTGCTGGTTTTTTCCAGACGATAACCAATTCAGAGATGGCGGGAGTGAAAAAACCTAATCCAATTATTTTTGAATATGCCTTGAATTTGGCTCAAGCCAAAAAAGAAAGTAGTATAATGATCGGTGATTGTCTTGAGGCTGATGTCCAAGGAGCTCTCAATGCAGGATTAGATGCTATTTTTTTTAATGACAAGAATATTAAAATAGAACAAAATATTAAGCAAGTAACACATTTATTAGAACTAAAAAAATATTTATAAATTATGAAGTCAAAAATTTTATTCCTTTTACTGTTTGTTTCCAGCTTTGGATTTTCGCAGTCGGTGAATAATTATGCCGCCGTTATTGTTCCTTTAAAATATGATTTTTTAAAAAGCGATAATCAATATCGTCTTTGCACTATAACAAAAGCTAATCTAAAAAAAGCTGGTTTTGAGGTTTTTTATGCCAATGAATCGCTGCCTATAGAATATAGTGACAGATGTAGTCTTTTGAACGTGGATGTAGTGAAAGACAATGGATTTTTAATAACCAAACTTTACGTAGTTCTTAAAGATTGCTACAACAAAGAAATTTTCAGATCTGAAGTAGGAAAAAGTAAGGAGAAAGAATACGAAGTGGCCTATGCCGAAGCTTTGAATAGAGCTTTTGAATCAGTATATGCGTTGAATTATAAATACGAAGGCAAATCAGCTGCAAAATACACAAATCCGCCAGCAGCAAGTACACAATCAGCTACAGTTGCTACAACGACTGTTGCTGCTACAACCGCTGCAGTAGCTGTAAATGTACCAAATAATAGTGCAGAACCAGACGGGACAGTTCTATTTGCACAACCAATCAAAAATGGATATCAATTAGTTGACAGCACTCCAAAAGTGGTTATCAAAGCTTATAAAACTACAAATCCTGCTATTTATATGGCTACCAAAGGTGATGTTCAAGGAACTATGGTTCAGAAAGATAATCAATGGTACTTTGAGTATTATGATAAAGATACCTTAATGTCAGAAAAAATTACTGTGAAGTTTTAAATTCGGTAAGAATATAAAAGTACGGGTATTAAGATTTTAAATTTTAATACCCGTATTTGTTTTTCCATCTATTTTTAAGGAATTCGCGGGTAGTATTTTCTCTCGAATTCTGACCGGGAACATAAATCGGAGTATTACTTAATGCCTCTGGCAAAAATTCCTGTTCGGCAAAATTGTTTGCATAATCATGCGAATATTTATAATCTTCACCATATCCTAATTCCTTCATTAGTTTGGTAGGAGCATTGCGCAGATGAATTGGAACTGGCAAATCTCCAGTTTGTTTTACCAATTGTTGAGCTGTTCCGATGGCCAAGTACGAAGCATTACTTTTTGGCGACGTAGCGAGATATATTGCGCACTGACTCAAAATAATTCGACTTTCCGGATATCCAATTGTGGTAACAGCCTGAAAAGTATTATTTGCCATAATAAGCGCTGTCGGATTTGCATTTCCAATATCTTCGCTGGACAAAATTAACATTCTTCTAGCAATAAATTTTACATCTTCACCGCCTTCAATCATTCTGGCGAGCCAGTAAACAGCTCCATTAGGATCACTTCCTCGAATTGATTTTATAAAAGCCGAAACAATGTCATAATGCTGTTCACCAGTTTTGTCATATAAAACCGTGTTTTGTTGAACTAATTCCAAAACACGATCATTAGTGATTATAATTTCATCTTCAGCGGAGGCATTTACAACCAGTTCAAAAATATTTAATAGTTTGCGTCCATCGCCACCAGAAAGACGCAATAGAGCCTCTGTTTCTTGCAATTTAATATTTTTGGAAGCCAAATGACTGTCAATTTTCATAGCTCTCTGCAGTAATTGCTCTAAATCTGCTTTGGTAAAAGCATTCAAAACATAAACCTGACAACGGGATAATAGAGCGGGAATAACTTCAAAACTCGGATTTTCGGTTGTTGCCCCAATAAGCGTAATCCAACCTTTTTCAACCGCTGCCAACAAAGAATCTTGTTGCGATTTGCTAAAACGATGAATCTCGTCAATAAACAGAATCGGATTTTTGGCAGTGAATAAACCGCCGCTTTGTTTTGCTTTGTCAATTACATCCCGAATATCCTTAACTCCCGAATTAATAGCGCTCAAAACATAAAAAGGACGATTAGACTCCTGAGCAATAATTTGCGCCAAAGTCGTTTTTCCCGTTCCCGGAGGTCCCCAAAAAATCAGGGAAGGAATAATTCCTTTCGCAATTTGATGCGTCAAAGAACCATTCGGACCAACCAAATGGGACTGACTGATATAATCTTCCAGTTTCTGAGGGCGTATACGTTCTGCTAGTGGTGCTTCCATATTGTAAAATTACACAATTTTTATATTTTTTCAGAAGCTAATCCAGCTCTTCATTACAAGTCCTCGCTGCCACAACTATTTTTCTAACCATAAAAGGAGCTTCCGTTGGTCGCTCTTTTATGGCAAGAAAAAATTAGTTGTTTCAGCTCCGGGCTTTTCATTTCGATCTGGGCTAGGGCATTTGGTTTCAAGACTTAATTAAGTATTTATGACAAAATAGCATTTAATTACTTTTGGATACATTTTTGAGTTACCTTAAGGACATGATTCAAAAACATAAATCATTAATCTAAAATGGAAGAAAACAATTTTAAATTCACCAATTCAGTAGTAGGAGTGCCACTTTTTTTTGTGCTGTTCTTGTGGTTTGTCTATTGGTCAGAAATTCGTTTTGGTTTCGATTTTGATGATAACGGAATTTTGCCAAGAACATTTTCGGGAATGCAAGGCATTGTTTTCAGCCCATTTATTCATTCAAACATTGAGCATCTTTACAATAATTCAATCCCATTGGTAGTTCTGTTGGCGGCATTGTTCTTTTTTTATAGTAAAGAAGCATGGGGGATTTTAATATTTGGAATCCTATCTTCTGGTTTTTTAACATGGCTCATTGGAAGAGAAAATTATCATATAGGAGCAAGCGGTTTGATTTATGTGTTGGTTTCTTTTATTTTTTTTAAAGGAATTCAAACCAGATATTATCGTTTAGTCGCTTTGTCACTTACCGTTGTTGTTCTTTATGGCGGAATGGTTTGGTATGTTTTTCCAAAAGTAGATGACACCATTTCCTGGGAAGGACATTTATCAGGATTGATTTCAGGTTTTGTATTAACTTTTTTCTACAAAAAACCTGAATATAAAAAAGTAATAAAATACGATTGGGAACACCCCGATTATGATCCTTCCGAAGATAAATTTATGCAGCGTTTTGACGAAAACGGTAATTTTGTCAATCTCCCAAAAATTGAAGAATTTGAAGAAGAAATTCAATTAGAAACTAATCCTTTTTTTCAATCAAATTCAAATGTAGTTTATGATTTCATCGAAAACCAAGAGTCTATAAATGAAAAAAATGAATCAAAATCTGAATCTTGATTCATTTCAATATCAATTACAATTCAATGACAATATTAATGTCAATAGTATTATTTAAATTTTGAATTCTTCAATCTGCCTTCTTCAATCTAAAATCTGCTATCTTAGCTTCTTTGTCTTACTGTTTCATATAAAAAAGCTCCACAAGCTACAGAAACATTCAATGATCCAATAGATCCAAACATAGGAAGTTTTGCTTTTTCATCAACAATTTTAAGCACAGAAGGATTTACTCCTCTATCCTCAGAGCCCATAATGATTGCTACAGGTTCATTCAGTGAGATGTCATAAATATTTTGTTCAGTTTTTTCGGTAGCAGCAACAGTTTTAATTCCACTGGCTTGCAAAAGGAAAATAGCATCTTTAATATGTTCTACTTTGCAAATCGGAATATTAAATACCGCACCAGCAGATGTTTTTACAGTATCACCATTTACAGGAGCTGAACCCGCTTTTTGGACAATAATCCCATTTACACCAGTACATTCTGCTGTTCTGATAATAGCACCAAAATTACGCGCATCCGAAATTTGATCCAGAATTAAAAACAACGGTTTTTTGCCATTCTCAATAACGGTTTCTATCAAAGTTTCTAAATCAAAAAATGAAATAGGAGAGATGCTTGCTACCGCACCTTGATGATTATTTGGAGTTAATCGGTTAAGTTTTTCTACAGGAACATAAGAGAAATTGATATTACCGCGTTTCATCACTTTCATTAAGTCCTTCATTAGTTCGCCAGTAGCTTCCTTCTGAATGTAGACTTTATCTACGGTTGCACCTGCCTGAATGGCTTCAATTATAGCCCTAATCCCAAAAATTTGATGTTCTTTTTCCATGCGGCAAAGATAAGTAAAAGGGTTTCGTAAAAAAAACCTATCCAAATAATTGAATAGGTTTTTAGATATTAATTTTATGCTATTTTAAAAATAAATATTTAAAACATCATTTCTTAGAAAGATTGAAAGTCTGATTTTCGTAAACACCATAAATATCTGTCGCAAAATTTAATTTTAAATTGATGTCACCTGTACATGCACTTACTGATCCTTCTCCGGTTACAGTAGCCTTGTAAGACCCATAATTCCATATTTCATTTGAAGTTACAGTAACATTTGCCGTTTCAGGATCAATCGTTACTATCATGTAAGATGTCGTTTTATTGACTACATATGGATTATTCGTGTTCAAAATTTTAAATTTTAAAGTTCCAAAAGCTGCATCATAAACAACAGGAATAGTTGCTCCGACTTTGTAATCTGCCCAATCATCTTGTGTAACTGTATAGTCACCATTAAATATTGACGCGTCATCTAAAGGACATACCATTGTATATTCTTGGAGTACGGAAAATTGTTCTGAGTTAGCTATATCTGCTCCGAAAAGTGGTTCGCCTTCATCAGTAAACATTTTTAGTACTGTGCCATTTTTTAGAGTTACATCAGCACTTATTACTAAGTTATCAGTAATATCAAAATCGCTTGGAGAGTTTAAAATACTAAAAGCTTTATAAAGATCCTGTTCAGTATAAGTTACACTTGTAGGGAAAGTAGTTATACCACTAGTTAAAACTGCTTTTTCAACTTTTGAACCTTTGGTATAAAAACCTACAACATTCATTGATGCTACATCACCTCTACCAACTGTCAGAGTTACACCTATTTTAACACTACCTCCATTTGAAAGAGCGGCGTAGTTTAAAGAAGTATCCGTTCCAGGTGTTTTTTCAACATTCGGAACCCCGCCTTCAGTAAGATCTATTACTGAACTCCCTCCATCGTCTGTACATGATGTTGTCATCATAAAAGACAGAATCAGAATGGCTATATATTTGATTTTTTTCATGTTCTTTTGATTTTAGTTATTTTGACCAAAATATTTTATAAGTTCCAGGATTTTTTTGAGCTGGCGCATTTTGATTAGAGTTTAATTCATTTTGCGGCCAATA
>NZ_DATIDY010000018.1:0-40192 GCF_035456085.1 Flavobacterium sp. | reverse complement strand
TTGATTACTGCTTTTTCTTTTTCATTCTATAAATGTAATATCCCAACGCTCCAACAAGTATGTACGGAATCACCATTAGATAAACAATTCCATCGTTAATTGCTGCTGCTTTGGCTTTGTTTTCTTCTCCTCCTAAAGCTGCACGACACATTGCACATTGTGCAAATGAATTAACTGAAAATAATACGAATAACAATGTAGATAAACCTATTCGTTCTATATTTTTGAGTCTTGATTTAGTGAACATAATACGGTGAAATCATTAAATAGACAATTACTCCAGTTACAGCAACATATAGCCAAATTGGAAAAGTAATTTTGGCAATTTTTTTATGTTTATCAAATTTAGTTGCTAAAGCTCTAACATACGTTATTAAAACCAAAGGTATGATAGCAATTGATAAAACTATATGTGTAAGCAAAATAAAGAAATACACTAGTCTTAATATTCCTTCTCCACCATATTTAGTAGATTCAGCAGTCATGTGATAGGCTACATACATTGCCAAAAAAGCAACAGAACATCCAATTGCCATTTTCATCAACAACTCATGGCGTTTTCTGTTTCCTTTTTTGATTGCAACAACAGCCAAAATTAATAACACCGCCGTTATTCCATTTATAGTTGCATATATTGGAGGTAAAAACGATAATGGTGCAACATTAATTCCAAAATCTTTTAATTTTACTTTAAAAAGAACAGCCACCGCAACCGGAATCGCTATTGATAACAACACTATCCACTTATTGTATTTCTGTTCAACTGTATTATTTTCCATTATTTATTAATCTACTTTTTGTTTTTAATTTATTCCTTCAACAATGCTTGAATGTCTTGTTGTATATCTCTAATACCCTTTTTCTCTAATCCATCATAATACAAAATTGGATTTCCAAAATCATCTTTTCTACATCTGATGTTTCCTTTTTTATCAATTAAAGCAAAAAGGCCAGAATGTTCGAAACCACCATTTACCTTGCTATTTTCACCAACATAGATATTAAAACCTTTGTTTGACAAACTATAGATATAGTCTTTATCACCAGTTAAAAAATTCCAATTTGCCGACTTCGCACCTAAAATTTTAGCATGTTCTTTCAAAACTTTTGGAGTATCATGCTCAGGGTCTATCGTAATTGAAACAATACCGAAGTTAGGATTTCCAAAAAAAGTATTTTGCAAAGTCACCATATTAGCATTCATTTTTGGACAAATAGAAGGACAAGTAGCGAAGAAAAACTCCAACACATACACTTTTCCTTTATAAAAATCATTCGAAATTTTTATATTATCTTGATTTGTTAATTCAAATTTTGGCGCTGGACCAATTTTAACTAATTTTTGATCAACTTCTTTAGATGCATTCACTTTATCTAAGCGATCGCCTTGAACAACACTACCTTTTTGCACTCGATCAATAATTTTTGGAATAGCATATATACCAAAAACCAGAATTATAAAAGATATCCCTATGTATGATTTATTTTTTAACATCTAATTGTTTTGTTGCGTTATGATTCTTTTTTAAAGCTGCCCGGTATTCATATAAAATAACCTTAAAATCGTCTAACATTTCATTGCTTAAATCGGCAGGATGAAATGTACTATACCCTTCTTTATAATCTTTTTTTTCTTTTCTTCCTCTTAAGTTTCTTTCTTTATCAACTATATAAACATTGGGAGTTCCTAAATCGGCATTCAAACTACCTTTCAATTTTAATTGACTATAGTATGATTTAATTTCTTCAGGACTAGCAAAAACAAAATGCCATTGGCTAATATCTGTAAATGCACCTAAGGCATCCAGAACAACCTTAACATCTTTTTCGGTTCCCAAAGGGGCTAAAACAACAAACTGTAAGTCTTTAAAATCGTGATAACGCTGATAAATCTTTTCATTTAAATTGAAATAATTCCCTCTATTTTTAAGAATCTCAGTACCAGAAAAACCAAGGATTGTAATTTTATTATCCAAAGTCACTTTTTCTCCATTAAGAGATTTCCATTCACCAAAATTAGGAATCTTAGGTGTAATCACCGGTAATTTTGTAAAGCTATTTACCCCTGAAGCAAAAAATAAATAAGCAACAATAGGTAATACAAATAGAACGAAAAGAACAATATTTTTCTTCATTATAAAATTTATTGTATTAAAATAAAAAAAGGCATTCGCCGCGGCGAACACCTTTTATATTGAATTAATATCTTGTTAGAAATTCCATTTAATCGTAGAATTTCTAAAAACCTCAAATACATAATCTCCTTCTGTCAAAAGTATAAATATTAAATAACAAACTAAGAAAATTAAAGGATAAACGACTGCGTTTCTTAATGAACTTTTTTCACCTTCCATATGCATGAAAGCCCATACAATGTAATAAGCTTTAACTAATGTTAAAATGATAAAGAGCCAGTTTAACAAACTCATTGTTAAAAAATTGTGCATATATAGAGCATCCGGTCTGATGATACCAAAAGCAACTTCAACAGTTGTTATTATTGATAGAATTCCAAAAACAGTCCAGATTCTTTTTGTGTTAGATACATGTTCGTGTGACATAATAATAAATCTAAGATATTAAACTAAATAGAAGAATGTGAATACAAATACCCAAACTAAATCAACAAAGTGCCAGTACAATCCCACTTTCTCAACCATTTCATAACTTCCTCTTTTTTCATAAGTTCCTAAAAGAACATTGAAAAAGATTATGATATTAATTACTATTCCAGAGAAAACGTGGAATCCGTGGAAACCTGTAATAAAGAAGAAGAAATCAGCGAAAAGCTTACTTCCGTATTCGTTATGAGTTAGATTAGCTCCTTCAATTACAATTTTAGCTTGATCTAAACGTAATTGAGATTCTTCTCTAGAAAGAATTACTTTCTTTTTGTCTTTGTTTAATTTTTCAATTCTCACCAAAACTTCAGGATGAGCTTTGAAACCAGCTTGAACCTCAGCAACAGTATAATTAGGGATTGCTGGTTCTTCCATGAACCATTTTCCTTCATTTCTTGACAAGTGCTCTCTTTCAACAGGAAGTTTCGCTGCAAAATCTTCTAAAGCAATACGGTGACCTTCTTTATCTACAAATTGCAATAAGCTACCACCTGTCGTTTCAACTGCACCATATTCACCTTTAATAAAGTTTTTCCATTCCCATGCTTGAGAACCAACGAAAATAATACCCCCAATTATTGTCAAAAACATATAAAGGGCTACTTTATCCTTTTTCATTTGGTGACCAGCATCTACTGCCAATACCATCGTTACAGATGAAAAAATCAAAATAAAAGTCATTAATGCTACATAATACATTGGAGCAGATACTCCGTGTAAAAATGGAAAGTGTGTAAACACTTCATCAGCCAAAGGCCAAGTTTCAATAAATTTAAATCTAGAAAATCCGTAGGCTGCTAAAAATCCAGAGAATGTTAAGGCATCTGATACGATAAAAAACCACATCATTAATTTACCATAACTTGCTCCCATTGGCTCATTTCCGCCTCCCCAAGTTTTTTCACTATTTGCAGTAGTAACTGTCGCTTCCATAAAAGTTATTCGTTAAAAAGTTCCCAAAATTACATTTTTTTCTTATTTAAAGAAATATAAAAACAAAAATAAATAAACCCATAAGAAATCCAAAAAGTGCCAATACATTGCACCTAGTTCTATTCCAAGAGTTTGACCTGAATTATATTTTTGTTTAAAATGATTATAAATAATAATCAACAACGATATCATTCCTCCAGCCAAGTGTAGCAAGTGCACAATTACAACAATATAAAGGAATGTCGTAGTAATAGAGCTGGCACTTCCAGTGAAATAATATCCATTTTCTACAATCTGTCCAAAGCCAACAAATTGTAGGACTACAAATAAAATACCCAAAACCAATGTCGCCAAAAGCAATGAAGTTGTCTTGCTTTGATTGTCCTTTTGAATTGCTTTTTTCGCTAAATGAAATGTAACACTACATCCCAAAATAGCAAGAGTACTAAAATAAAAAGCTGAAGGCAATTGAAAATCCTTCAACCAATCTGCTCTTGATTGGCTTACCACATAGGCACTTGTGAGACCAGCAAACATCATTGTCATGCTTACCATTGCAAACAACAATATCAATTTGTATGATCTTGCCGTTCTTGATTTGTAATCTTCGGCTGTCATTGTAACTTCCATAATTATCTTAAAAATTTATCTACAATATATACTATTTGCAACAATGTTATATAAGAAACACTTACTAACATTAATGTTCGTGCGGCTTTCGCGGTTTTTATCTGATACAAACGAACAGCATAAAACAAAACCCAAAGACCTAATAACAAAACTAAAACTGCAGCAATGGGTGAAATAAATAGACGCCCTGTATAACCTAAAGCAGGTAATAATGACGCAATAATTAACCAAACGCTGTACAAGATAATTTGTAATGAAGTCCCTTTATCTTTTTTACCAGTAGGCAACATAAAGAAACCTGCTTTTTGATAATCTTCATATAAAAACCAACCAATTGCCCAAAAATGCGGAAACTGCCAAAAAAACTGAATTAAAAATAAAGTTCCTGCTTCAATACCAAATTCATTAGTTGCGGCAACCCATCCCAACATAAAAGGAATAGCTCCAGGAAACGCGCCCACAAAAACTGAAAGTGGCGTAACTGTTTTAAGAGGAGTATAAATGCTGGTATATAAAAAAATAGATACGGCTCCAAACATCGCTGACTTTGGATTAATCGTATAAAGCAGAACTACTCCCAAAATAGTAAGCAAAGTTGCCACGATTAACGCCAAAGTGGGAGACATTCTTCCCGATGCAACTGGACGATTTTTAGTACGATCCATCAAAGCGTCTAAATCTTTTTCAATAACCTGATTGTAGGCATTAGATGCACCAACCATACAATACCCTCCTATTGCCAATTTTAACAAAATTAAAAAGCTAAAAGTATGAGTGGAATTAAAGCCAAGAACATAACCCGCAATTGAAGAGAAAACAACACTTATGGCTAATCCTGCCTTAGTAATTGCTTTAAAATCAAAATAGATAGACTTTAACGAAATGGAATTTGTAGTTGTATTCAAAGCGGTAAATTGGTGTTTTTTTCTTGAAAACTGGTGCAAATATACAAATTAGATTCAAAAATGGTCTACGATTTTATGATTTCAAAAAATTGTTTACCATTTAATCGGCATTTACTGAATAATTAAAAAACATTATTAAAATTAACTAAGAAAAACACTAATAATCAAAATACCAATTAAACACATCTGATCTAAATCCAACAGTGAACCAAGTAGTTTGCTCTTTAAAAACTTTAGCAGTATTAGTAGTTGGATCAAAATTTCTATATAAAAAATTACCAAAAAATTTAAAATTAGTAGCTGGATTTACTAAATATCCAACCTGAACTTCTGAAATAAAGACACTTGTTTTATTTCCCTGGCCAACTTCAACACCTTTGTCATAAGGCCTATTTAGATCATAATCTTTATAGATATTTTGCCCATAATTAAAATTATTATCGGCTGTATCAAAATCAAAACCACGTTTACCTAAGGTAAATTTAGCATTAGAATAAAATCTGCCTTTATTATAATATCCTAACAAAACCAATTCCTGAAAATTCCCTCCCCATTGATGCCCCATACTTTGGTTATTATGAGCATAATTGGTAATTGGTTCACTATGTGAATATACATAAGGACGCACATGATTGAATTCCAATTGCAATGTCAAATTATCAACTTTGAATGCATTATAATATTTTGCTCCTAACTGGTAACCTAATTTGTTTTTCCAACTTCCATCTCCTGCGGCAATATCGCTAGTAGAAAATTCATCTATGAGGAATTGTCCATAAAAATTCAACTTATTATTCCATTTATATTTTGAAGTAAAACCTAAAATTGCATTACCACTTTTTGACGATGAAGAGAACTCAACAGCACGATAAAACACAATTGGATTGACAAAATTGGCATCAAAACCTCTTCCATTTGTATTTGTCCAAACAACTGATTCAAAAAATCCTAAATTTAATCTATTAGATACATTCCAACTTAAATAATGATTCACCATGTATTTTGTCGCATACGTTTTATCTACTGTAACATCAGGACGCACATCCTTTAGCCACATGTAATCAACGGTGTATTTAATTTTCCAAAAATTAGCATCAATTTTAAAAAAAGGGTATGGACTTGCTCCATCACTTACAATCAAAGAACGGTATCCATCACCGATAAAATTTTTGCCATAACCTAATTGAAGATCCAAAAATTTAGCAGCATTAAATGATATATTGGCATCTGCCAAAGGAAAATCATAAGCATCAGTTTTATATTGTTTTGCAATTCCAATTCCAGGAATAATAGCTGGATTTCCACCCGAAGGTTTTATAGAATTGGCATACGCATTGTAATAATCTGCAAAACGACCTTGGCTTTCATAGAATGTAGTAGTGAAATTCAAGCGTGTTCCAAGTCCCCCTTTAAAATTAAGAGCTCTGGTATTTACGTATGTATAATCGGTTTTACTTGGATTTGAGATTCCGCCTTGAACATTAAATAAAAAGTTCAACGCAAACCAATAATCTTCACCCTTAATTTCGGCTAAATTTTCATTCCAAACTTTGCGTCCCCACCAGCTTGTTTTATTTTTCATCAAACTGGCATTGACTTTTTGGAAATCATAATATTTTGCAACTTCGGTGTAAGTATAAGGCTTAGAACCGGTATGGTTATTGCTACCTACTTTATTCATTTCCTGATCGAATTCGGCATAATAACTATGTGAAAAAGGAATATTCAAATGACTGTTAAATTGAGGATTATCAAAACGTTTATAGACAATACTGTCTAATTCGGTTAAACCTTCATTGATATTAATATTCTCATTTTTGGCTTTTGCAGCAGCAGCAATTTCTTCCGGTGATAATAACGGAATCGCAATACTCAAATTGAATTTCGAATATGTTGGATTTCCATTATAAGTTGGAGGATCAATTGTTGGAAAATTTCCAAAAACTCGCTTGGTTTCTGTAATTAATTCTTCATTATTTGAATTTACAAATAACACTTTAAACTTTCCTGTAGCATCAACTTCAAAAAGGACTTTTACAGTTCCTTTATATTGATTTTGCTTCAACTTTTCAGGAACTTGAAAACTGTGATATACAAAGTTCTGAACTTCATTATAAAAACAATTTTCTAAATCTTGAAGATCCAAATTTTTACAAGCAGGGAAAACAGGAAATCTTTCATCCGAGGATTCAAATGTTTTGCTATCAGGAGTTTGTGCATTTACAGCAAATACACAAAAAAACAAAAATAAAATTAGGGGCTTTTTTATCATTTCTTACTTTATATCAAAATCAATATCCTGAAGATGTTTCTTCTCCATTTGCAATAGCTTTAGCTCCAGAAGTACCAATTCTCTGAACACCTAGCTCAACCATTTCTAGTGCTTCTTTATAGGTTCTTACTCCACCAGCAGCCTTTACAGGTAGAGGTCCTGCATTTTCTAGCATAATTTTAATTGAAGGAACTGTAGCGCCATTAGGCAAATTATTTTCAGTTTTATAGAATCCAGTTGACGATTTTACAAAAACAGAATTATATACTTCAGCTTTAAAATTCTCAAGCACTACATTTTTGATTAATGAAGTCAGTTCAGCAATTTGTGAATCATTAAGTGCTGCCACTTCAATAATCCATTTTACAACTTTACCATTATCAATGCCGAGTTGAGTACCTTTTAAAATTTCTTCTTTTACTAAATCAACGTTTCCTGCTTTAAAAGCTTCATAATTGCAAACATAATCCAATTCGTCAACGCCATTTTGAATACTCTCTTGAGCTTCCTTCAACTTTTCATTTATTGACGCCGTTCCTTCATGAAAACCAATAACAGTTCCTACTAAAACTCCAGAATGAGCCTCAGTAATCATCTTTTTTGCCAAAGCCACTCTGTCTGGACGTATCATTATCAATTTAAAACCTTCATCAATGGCTTCTTGAATAAAACCATGAGCTACAGCTTCATTATCACTCTCACTTAATCCTGCCTGACTATTTGTTTTTAAATAGGTAGAATCCAAATATTTTTTGATATCCATTCTAATAATTATATGAAGTTTAAAAGTTGCAAAATTACATTATTAGAAACAAATCACACTAAATAACCCATATATAGAAACAAAAAAATCCACCTAAGTGGATTAATTTTTTAATATGCTATTTAAAATATTAAATTTATTACAAATTATGACAGCTAAAACAGCCAAAAGAGCTCCAGTTACATTAGCAACACCATCTAAAACATCTGCTTGTCTTGTGGTTGTGAAAAATTGTTGCATTAATTCTATTCCTATTCCGAATACAAATGAAAACATGAATGCTGTCAACAAAGGTTTCAAATTATTATAAAACCGCAATTGTTTTCTAAAAAACAAAAACCAGACAAAAGTAAACACAAAATGAAAAAAACCATGAATACATTTGTCGATGTTTGGAATATTGATAACAGGAACTTCGTCTGAAGGAATTAAGCAAAAATAGGATACAATTCCGGTCCACAATAAAGCAACAAAAAGAAAAAAATATTTAAGCTTAAGCACCAATAAGTTCTTGATATGCTTCACTCGAAAGCAATTGTTCAACTTCCGCTGAATTTGAAATTTTCACTTTAATCATCCATCCAGCTCCATAAGGATCTGAATTTACAGTTTCTGGACTGCTTTCTAATGCATCATTAAAAGCAATGATCTCTCCAGATAATGGAAGAAATAAATCAGATACCGTTTTTACAGCTTCAACAGTACCAAAAACTTCATCTTTATCTAAAGTTTGATCTAATGTTTCTACCTCTACATATACAATATCTCCTAATTCTTTTTGTGCAAAATGTGTAATTCCTACTGTAGCAATATCGCCTTCAAGACTAACCCATTCGTGATCTTTTGTGTACTTTAAATTTGCTGGTATGCTCATAAAATGATAATTGATAATTAATAATTATTTTTTGCACAAATGTAACAATCTTATACACAATTATGCTTTAGAATTTTAAAATTAATTTCCAAAATTATATCGTAAAGTAAATCCTGAACTAATATTTGTCAAAGGAAATGAAGTCGAAATAACCGGTTTAGAGAAAGAATGATTGTAATAAAAGATTATTGTTAAATTCTTACTCAACGAATAATCAGCTGTTGTATTCAATGTCCAAATATTTTGCCCACCCCCCAATTGATTGTTATCATAATCTAAATAACGAACAATAGTTTGATTATCTCTGTATGTCAAATCAGCTTTGATGTTGATATCGCTTTTTATAACACCAGTTGGATTATCCGCAAGCTTTGAAGAGAAAACCACATCTTTTATTCTATAACCTAATCCAACTACATATTCAATTCCATGTACTTCTGTTAATAAATTATTATCAAAACTCATTGATAAAGCCCTGTCTTTGTTGATTTGGGTTAATAATTTTAACGAGTTTTTCAATTCGAAATCAACTCTTACTAAAGGGTTAAATTGCTCTACCAAAGTAACATTCGACATAATTGTAGGAACATAATAATTCCCGCTATCATCAACTCCATTTGGGTTATTCGTATAATTAAAATTCGATCTAAAAGAATTCACCGTATAAGAAGCTCTATAGTTTTGTGACAAAGAGAATCTTTTAAAAGCTTTCTTGAAAATTTCATAGCGCATTAATCCATTATATTTAATTACCCAATTGGGTAATGGAAAATTTCTAAAAATATCAAAAGAAACACTATTGGCGCTATTACCACTATATGCTGCCAAAAATGAAGGCAATAAAACCGCCTGACTTGAACTTGAAAATCCTCTAGGAAAGCCTTTTTCATCAAGATTGGCTGGATTGGTAATATCAATTCCTCTTTCTACAGCAAGTCTATTGGCTACCGTAAGCCTATTCTCTCTAAACTGATCAAATGCAGTCGATCTGATCTCATTACTTGTAGAAAAAGATGTTCCAATTAATACCGTTGAAATTGAAAATATTCCCGAAGTATATGGTGATCTAGAATTATAAATTCCATTGAAAACATCATATTGCTCTGAGAAGTTTTCGGAATAAGAACGATCTGCCAACAAGTCAATTTTAAGATCTGGTATTATTTCTAAATTAGCAGAACCCTTGAAAATTTGACTTTTAACAGTAGTGTAATTTTGATTAAATTCCTGATAAGTCGTTAGCCAACCATTTTTGGCAGCTTCAAATCTCACATCACTTTGGCTACCAAAAACAAATCCTAAAGTCGGTTTAGACGAACCGAAAAAGCCTACGCCAGGGGTATATCCTGGTAGAACAGTTCCTTCATTATCAGTAAACGACAATTGAATAGTTTTTACACTTGTTAAAATACCTTTTAGACCTTGAATAAATTGGTTTTGATTTATTTTCTTTAATGGATCATTTTTCACAACTTTTTCACCTGGTTTCGGCGGAGCCGCAGCTTTTGGTTTTGTGTTGACAGAACTTTTAGAAATACCAATGTACTTATACAAAGTCTCCATGTTTAAAGTCGTATTAAAAACACTTGATTTGGCATTTTGAACCGTATTCCCTAAATCATAATTTTGTCCCTCAATATTGATATTACTCAAAGCTGTAGAAGCTTGTTGCCAACTATAATCACCGGTATATGTATAGTTAGCTTTAATAAATCCTAGAACTGGAATTTTATTCAAAGGTATTTCATAATTCAGAACAAACTGTTGCATGTGAAAATTAGGTGTTCCTGTATCTAAATAACCGTCCCAGATAGTTACACCATCAATAGGTTCATTAAATTCATCCAAGTAATTTTTAACTAAATTTCTAGATGCAGCAGTATAATTTATTTTTAAAGATTTAGTCAAATTCAGATTAAAACCATACTGGTAATTAAAACCAAAATTCCTTCTGAACAATGGCTCAAAACCTATACCGATATCTTCAACTTGTCTAAATTGCTGTTCATTACTTTGTCTCACCACATTGGTGCTGAAATTAATATTTGAAGGCAAATAATTAAAGTTCAAATCACTTAAAAACTTCCAATAGGCGCTTTTCTTCATGAACTTCGTTTTCTGAAAAGGCTCAACTGGTTTTGGCTGAAATGCAAAAGCATAATCCAAAGTAGTTCTTGATTGCTGATCCAAGTTTTTTTCAACTTCAAAATCATGACGTGCTACTTCATTATAATATTGTGAAAAAGTAAAATTTTCCACATCATAAGGCATTGGTTTTTTTGTTGGGCTACGATCTTTTCTTACACCAATTAAGTTGATGCTTTTACGTTTTGTATAATCGATAGCTTGTGTCAACTTTTCTTTTCTTTCAGCCTCTGTATCGGCATCATCCAGTACTTGTTTCAACTTAATATCATCATAAAAAGGATCATACTCTGGTGTAATAATTTCTTCACCTACTGAATAATTGAATGGTACATTAACACCCCATTTCTTTGGCAAAAATCTTCCCAAGTTAATGTTGGTTACCACATTATATTGCTGTATATCTTCTCTGCTTCGTTCATTTGGGCCTTGTTCTATAGTTCCAAACCCATAATTTTTAACGTTTCCAGTAAATGAAACTGTCGCTAAATCTGCAAAATTTGTATCAATATTTAACAAAGCAGCCATTCCTCCTTTGTTATCCATATTCGCCAAACGGAGCTCATTGAACCAAACTTCTCCTTTTAGATTCTGACCTCCAATGGATTCATTATTCTTTAGCCCCAGCATAATATTTCGAACCAAACCTAAATTTGGATTTCCTTTTATACCCAAACGTAATTTACTATCACCATCGCCACCTTCAACATTAGGATCATCATCTGCATAATAAATTCCATCTGCGGGCAAAGTTGTCTTGTCAATTTTTAAAGATTTTAATTTTAAATCTGTCAATAATTTTAAAGACAAATCTATTTCATTATCTGATGGCCAAACTAAATCAGCATTCATCGGTGGACAATTTTTATCACCAGAAGAAGAAGCAACTGTCACTTTCAACGGAATTTCTATTTGATAAAAATCTGTAGAATAATCGGCTCCAATACGTAAAAAAGCAACCATTTGATCATCCTTTAGTTCTATTTCACCAGGCAAAGATTCGGCGTGCAAAAACATTTTAAGATTATTATATTGACGCATGTCAACATTAAAATTCTTAAAAGCTCCACGACCATCTAATGGCTCCAATCCAGTCCCGGAAATTCTCATTGACAATGATTGTTCATTCTGATTAATCACTGTATTGTTATTATACAATTGCTCTCTGACAACACTTGGGGGACTTACATAATTAATCGGACATCTATTGGAGTTTTGTTCAATATTTACCGAAGCTGCCTCAAAAACAGCTCCATCATCATTAACATTCAAATCATTAGGATCTAAAGAATTTGCATAACGTCTCCATTCGCCACGCACCAAATCCAAAGAACCAAAACGCATCGTAACCTGATCTGTAAAATTGGTCATGAACATTCTCATAAAACGAATAGATCTGAAATCAGATATTTTTCCAATGGTGTTTTGCGGTTGAGAGATTGGAATTTTAAACTGAATCCATCTCGCTTCTGTGGTAGAACCATTTACCAACGTAACTACAGTGTTACGCACATCTGAAATATAGTTTTCGCCTACTGTCATGTTAGGCTTCATATCAATACTATATTCATAATAAGCATTGATTGTATTCATGGTATTATCTCTATTCACATCTTCAACATCTGGAAGCGTAGTCGAGCCTCTATTAGGTGAATTGATGTTTACTGTTGAATTGTTTTCTACGCCATTATATTTTTTATATCGGTCAAGAATACCGCCCGAAGTATTAAGATAATACAAATAATCATCACCAGCAGGATCGGAGTCTGATGCATAATTTGTATATACTCTTGCTTCTTGGCTTGATGAAAGTCCATCAAAACCAATATCCTGATTAACTCGATTGCTTTCTACATTATCAAATGCATAAATTAATGATTGTGAAGCCGGCGAATTACCCCAGACTGGAGCTGGATTTACCAAAACCTGATCCGGACCAAAACCGTTTTCATATACTTTTCGACCATCCTTTAAAACATCTTCCGAAATTTCTCCAAGGTTAAAATATATTTTTCCTGTATTTGTATTTGATGTCTTTCCTGTTCCTACATAAGGGTCCATTACCCAAAACTGAATATATTCAACGTTACTTTGCTCAAAATTTGTAGAACTCAAAGACCTTACAATTCCCCCAAAATTTTCATTAGGCGTATCAGAAACATTTAAATTATTGTTATAAGGACCTCTTTCTTTTGGATAATAACTCAAATCCAATGTGCTTACCACAAGTGATTGTCCCTGAACAATATCTGTTAATGGATACAATTCTTCACTGTAAACCCTTCTTGTTGTATTGCTAGACAAATCGTCATTTGTAATACCAGAAGGTTTTGATGTATAAAAAACAGGATCTATAGAATACCAGGCTAACTTGGCTCTTTTAAACCCATAGTCCAAACCATCTGAATTTCCATTGAAGTTGTAATTGCTGGTATTATTATTTTCTGGCGTTGAAGATAAACTCCACGCATAAGGAGAACGCAAATCTATAGACGATTGTGAACTTTCGAAATCATCAACATAAATAGTAGACTCACCCTCAAACTTGTCACCATTAGCAGCATCAGGCATTAGATAAGCAAATTCTCCACTTACCGCAATATTAGAAGGAGCATCTGTATCAATATTTGGCAATTTATTAACCAAACGAGTAAAAAATGGAACGGGAGCAGAAAAATTTCCATGTAAACCAAAAATACTATTATTAACAGATTCCTGACCATAACTAGATTTCTGAGTGAATGGCTTCTCTTTCATGTTTAAAAAAGTAGCTCCAACCATAAAATTTTCTGAAATTAAATGATCTACATTGAATCCTAAAAATCTTCTGGTTTGCTGACCAAATACCGAATTATTTTCTAATGAAATTTCAATTGGCGTATTAGAAGCTTGTAATGAAGGATCTAAAATTTGAACTTTTCCTAATTGATAATTGACGCTATAATCGACTCCTTCTACCAAAACTCTACCAGCAGCAGTTACTTTCACAGATCCGATCGGAACGTTGAAAGCGCCAATAGGAATCCCATCACCTCCCACTGATTTATATTTTCCTCTCAAAAGGAATTTATTAACCTCTGGATATTGAATAGCTCCAGCATGAGTAACGCGGTACATGTATGGATTTACATATTTTTTTTGATTATCATTATATGTCTTTGGATCATCATATTCCTGACTAGGACTATCTTTCAACTTAGAAAATAATAATTCTCCAAAGGGTTCTTTGGTCGTAAAGATCAATCTTCCGTTTTGAGTGTCAACAGTCATTCCTGGAATAAAATCAAAGAAACCATCTCCGCCAGTTTGTGGATCGTTATTGTAATTTAACTTATCTACATTAAGTACTTTTAATAAAGTGGTATTATCAATAGTGTTTTCTGGTGATGGATTTGTTGGAAATGAAGTTCCAGGAACCGGCGTTATATAATTTAATGCGGATGGATTTTTATATAATATATTTAATCTAAAATCTTCCTGCGCTAATTGATAAGCTCCTTGGATTTGATAAATGTTTTTCATCATTAAATTCCAAATAGGATCGGTCACATTTGTCAAACTGCTTTTTAACATTTTCAGAATTAAAGTTTGAGAAACGACAGTTTGATTCGAAGATTGATTTCCGCTAACAACTGTTGCTTCGACTCCATCATTACCAAATTCCCCAACCTGATAAACTTTGTCACCAATAGAATATTGATAAGCAACAGCCAAAATCTCGTCATTTCCTAACTTTTGCTGCAATGAAATGTAACCCAATTGAGCATTAAAAGTATATTCGTTAGGCAATAGTTTTCTGGCATTTTCTAATTTTGAATAATCTCTTCCTTCGCTTACATTTATGGAAGGAGAAAACCCAGAACTTGCTGTAACTATTTCACGAATATTATTATTTAAATATCCTGATCCATTATTAATCAAAGCAGGATCATATAAGTTATTAGTATTGTCACTCGGAGAATCAATTGGTTTAACAAACATTCCTGTTGAAGGATTCAAAACCACTACTTTATTGTCTGGAATACCTGTCAATTGTGCTTCTCCTAAATCCTGTAGCGCAATAATATTTCTTAAATTGTTACTGGTCGAATTGACTCTGTTTTGTTTATTAGTAACCCAAACTTCCAATCTTGTAATTTGAACTCGAGAATCAATAAAAGGATAATTTTTTAAAGAGGAATCGTATTTTTCTCTAAAATATTGAGATAAGAAAAAGTGCCTGTCGCTATCATAATCTAAGCCATACATTTCAAATTCCTGAATTGTTCCGCCACCTTGAGCAGTTACAGATTTTGCTTGAGACTTTTGTTCAGAGAAAACGCCTGTTACAGTAGTTTTACCAAATTGCAATTCGGTTTTTACTCCAAATAAACTTTGAGCTCCCTGAATCAAAGTACTGTTCAGAGGCATACTTACATTACCAACTTCAATTTTTCGGACGATATCATCTTCCGCTGGAGTGTATTCTAATTTTAATAAATTTTGAAAAGCAAAAGTAGACTGAGTGTCAAAATTAGCATTTACCTGAAGTCTAGTTCCAACTTTTCCCAACAAACTCATGCTAATCCTTTGATTAAAATCAAATGAAGTCTTGCTTCGGTTTCTAGGAGAAAATGCGGGGTTATCTTGCTTTGTGTGAAGCAAACCTAAATCAACTTCAATAGAACCTGTAGGTTTTACATCGATTGTATTACTTCCAAAAATAGATTCAAAAAGTCCCGATTTTATATAATATCTCGGCAATAAATCTTTTTTGGCTGCATCGCTTCCTTTTTTATTACCATCAATTGCATCTAATTTTTTGCCAAAATATTGATTCATTGATTCTTTAAGCATCAATTTTTCATACTCTGCAGGAGTTAAAACAATTGGATAATTGATATTAAAATCGTCTATGGAATTGGTATAGATATAGGTATCAGTAACAGGATCATAAGTATACGCAGACAATATGCTTTTAGGATTTGCCATTTGAAGTTCACCAACATCGTATCCTTTTTTTATAGTATCCTGAACGGCTCCCTGATCTTGCGCATACGAAGCAAAACCACACAGAAATATAAGTAAAAAAATGTAAATTTTATGCATAGCAATTATGCTTATAAATAGCTTTTTATAAATTTTTTAAAGCTTTTTTAATTATAGTTTCCACGCTAGCTTCTGGATCCTCTTTAATAATTTTCTCGATAATTTTTTCAGAAGTTTTTCTAACAAAACCTAGAACTTCTAGAGCAGATAACGCCTCATCTTTGTTTGTATTGCTTTGCGAAATTGAAACTTCATTCAAATCATATATTTTTAACACCTTTTCTTTTAAATCCAAAATTACTCTTTGGGCAGTTTTGCTACCAATTCCCTTTATTTTTTGAATAGTATCAACATCTCCAGAAGCTATCGCCTTAATGATTTGTTTGGGTTCCAAAGATGAAAGCATAGTACGCGCAATACCAGCACCTATCCCAGATACAGATAACAACATTTTGAAAATTTCTCTTTCGGATTTTTCAACAAAACCAAATAAAACATGTGCATCTTCCTTAATTTGAAGGTAGGTAAACAGTTTTATGAAATCGGTATTGGGCAATAAAGAATATGTATGTAAAGATATATTTACCTGATAACCCACACCGTTACAATCAATCACTACTTCCGTAGGATTTTTTTCCACTAATTTTCCTTGTAAATGTGCTATCATAATAAAAATATTGGCCAAATATAATAAAAAATGAGATTCAAAGACTAAGACTTTTGCAATATAGACTACTCTTTTAATAGACCTATAATTAACAAATGTCATTATGTCTTAAAATCTCAAATTTGTTTATTTGATGCTTTATTTTTTATTTTCCTTTCATCCTTAGGCTCTTTTCTTGTGCATCAATAACTGCAATAGCAGCCATATTTACCATTTCTTCAACACTAGCTCCTAATTGGAAAACATGGACTGGATGTTTCATTCCCATCATTACTGGCCCTATTGATCCAACTTTATTTAGCTCTTTCAATAATTTATATGTAATGTTTGCCGATTCAAGATTTGGAAACACTAGAGTGTTTACTTTTTTTCCTGCTAGTTTAGAAAAAGGGAATTTTGCTGATAACATTTCAGGATTCAAAGCAAAATCTGCCTGAAGTTCACCATCAACAACAATTTCTGGATGATGTTCGTGCAAGTATGCTACAGCTTCTTTTATTTTTGAAGCGCTTTCTTTTGCCGAAGAACCAAAATTAGAGTAAGAAATCATTGCTATCACAGGTTCAACACCAAACATTTTTACGGTATTATTGGTCATAATCGTGATTTTTGCCAATTCCTGTGCTGTTGGATTTACATTTATTGCTGTATCTGCCAAAAACATTGGACCTCTACTGGTCATCATGATATTAGCTGTCGCTACTAATGATGCATTTGGTGCTTTTCCAATCACTTGTAACATCGGTTTCACAACAGAAGGATAACTTCTGGAATATCCAGAAACCAATCCATCCGCTTCACCTGTGCTGACCATCATAGCTGCAAAATAGTTTCTTTCTCTCATGAACTTTCCAGCATCATAAAGCGAAACACCTTTTCTTTTTCTAGATTCCCACAATGCATTGGCGTATCTTTCTCTTCTTTCTTTTTCTTCTTCAAGTTTTGGATCAATAATTGGAAGATCTGCATCAAAACCTAATTCTTCTTTTAATTCTGCTATAATCTCTTTATTTCCTAAAAGTATAGGAAAACCAATTCCTTCTTCATAAACTATTTGGGCAGCTTTTAAAACATCAAGTGCTTCGGCTTCGGCAAAAACAATTCGTTTAGGATCTGTTTTTGCGCGATTCGTTAACAAACGAACCATTTTATTATCATTACCCAAACGCTCTAATAATTCTTCTCTATATTTATCCCAATCTGTGATAGGATTCAACGCAACTCCAGATTCCATAGCTGCTTTTGCAACAGCAGGAGCAACCTCGGCAATTAATCTAGGATCAAAAGGTTTTGGTATAATATAGTCTCTACCAAAAACTAATTTTGTAGCTCCATAAGCAATGTTTACCTGCTCTGGAACACTTTGTTTAGCAAGAGCAGCAAGTGATTTTACAGCTGCCATTTTCATTGCCTCATTAATTTTCGTTGCACGAACATCTAATGCTCCTCTAAAAATATACGGAAATCCTAGTACATTATTAACCTGATTAGGATGATCGGAACGTCCTGTAGCCATAATCACATCCTTACGTGTTGAAATTGCGAGGTTGTAATCAATTTCAGGATTTGGATTTGCCATTGCAAATACAATTGGGTTATCAGCCATTGACAACAACATTTCAGCACTCAGTACATCAGCAGAAGATAGTCCAATAAAAACATCAGCACCTTTTACGGCTGCTTGTAGACTGATACGTTCTCCTTCAACAGCATATTTTTGTTGCAATTCAGACAATGCAGGGTTATCTTTAGTTAAAAGTCCCTTGCTATTATACATTAAAATATTTTCTTTTTTTACACCAAGTAAAACATACAAATCAGTACAGGCAATCGCTGCGGATCCTGCTCCTGACACTACTACTTTAACATCTTCAGCTTTTTTATGAGCCAATTCTAATGCATTTATCAAAGCTGCCGAAGAAATAATAGCCGTTCCATGTTGATCATCATGCATTACTGGAATATTCAATTCTTCTACAAGTCTGCGCTCAATTTCAAATGATTCGGGTGCTTTAATATCTTCTAAATTAATACCACCGAATGTTGGGGCAATATTTTTTACTGTTTGGATAAATTCTTCTACATTTTTAGTATCTATCTCAATATCAAACACATCTATATCAGAAAATATTTTAAATAAAAGTCCTTTTCCTTCCATCACTGGTTTTGAAGCTTCGGGACCAATATCACCAAGACCTAAAACAGCAGTTCCGTTTGAAATTACTGCTACTAAATTCCCTTTAGCAGTATATTTATAAACATCATTTACATCTTTAGCAATTTCCAAACATGGTTCTGCAACTCCTGGCGAATACGCCAAAGACAAATCTCTTTGTGTTGCATATTTTTTGGTAGGGACTACTTGTATTTTTCCAGGAGTCGGTTTAGAGTGATACAATAATGCTTCACTTTTTTTACTGTTACTATTTTTGTCCATTTTCATTATTTTTTTCAAAGAACAAAGATAGAGGACTTACTATAAAACAAGGCCTATAAAATATTCTTTTATACATTTTTTAGCTAATTTATAACAAAAAAAAATAGCTCCATTTCAGTAGCTATTTATGAAAAATTCTTAATTAACTGTTATTGCGAGATATAGGAATCTAAATGTTTTATAGTCTCCTTTTGAATTTCAATTATTGCTTTTACAACGTCACCAATAGAAACAATACCAATAATCTGATCATTTTCGACTACTGGTAAATGTCTGATTCTTTTCCCACTCATTAGCCCCATACAATACTCTAAATTATCCGAAGATTTCACGGTGATCACATCAGTCTCCATGATTTCACTGACAGGAGTCTTTTTAGAAGACTTATCTTTTAAAACTATTTTTCTAGCATAATCTCTTTCAGATAAAATTCCTTTTAAAACACCATTGTCAATAACAAGGATTGCCCCAATGTTTTTTTCTCCCATAACTCTCAAAGCCTCGAATACAGTAAAGCTTGAAACAATAGAATAAACTTCTGTTCCTTTTTTTCTTAGTATCTGATTTACAGTCATAATAGATAAATTTTAGAAATATAAATTTAAATAAAAAAAAAATACGAAAAGCAAAAAAATAAATAATTTATCTAAGAAAATAACAATTAAAGTCTTTATTTACAAATAAATAGACTTGAGTTTATTTTAACTTTCGCAAAATTTATTTCTTCAAATTGCTTTTTTTTATCTACCTCAAGACAACACTTATAAATATTCAAAACTTTAAAAAATTATTCTAAAAAAAGAATGTTTCGTTTTATCCCAGAAAATTTTGAACGTTTAAGAGGAGAATCCTTAAACACTTTTTTAAAAGTTTCTTCAGTTAATTCTACCCAATCATTTTTAGACATCGAAAGTAATTCTGAGTTAGCTTTTAGCAAAGGTTCGTTATGTGATTTCGAAAAACGATTCCAAGGACAAACATCCTGACAAACATCACAACCGAAAGCCCAATCATCAAATTGACCTTTCATTTCCATGGGAATACTATCTTTGAGTTCAATAGTAAAATAAGAAATGCATTTACTCCCATCAACCACATAAGGGGCAACAATTGCCTGTGTTGGACAAGCATCAAGACAAGCTGTACATGATCCGCAATGATCGGTAACAGCGTGATCATATTCTAAATCCAAATCTATAATAAGTTCGGCAATAAAGTAAAAAGAGCCTACTTTTTGAGTGAGTAAATTACTGTTTTTTCCAATCCATCCCAAACCACTCTTAGCAGCCCAAGCTTTGTCAAGAACAGGAGCTGAATCGACAAAAGCACGACCAGCAACTTCTCCAATATTTTCTCGGATTGAAAAAAGTAATTCATTCAATTTTTCTTTGATGACAAAATGATAATCTTGCCCATAAGCATATTTAGAAATTTTATAAGAATCAGGATTTTGAGTTTCTGACGGATAATAATTTAATAAAAGTGAAACTACACTTTTGGCATTATCGACTAAGAGAGTTGGATCTAATCGTTTATCAAAATGATTTTCCATATAGGTCATTTGGCCGTTCATTTGTTTATTCAACCAACTTTCTAAACGAGGGGCCTCTTTTTCAAGAAACCCAGCTTTGGAGATACCACAAGACAAAAAGCCAAGACGTTTGGCCTCGGATTTGATAAATTCTGAATATGTTTCTTTAGAATTTATACTCATCTTTTAGAAAATAAAACTTCAACTCCTACAGGTTTTAAAGTAACCAATGGATTAAATCCAACATCACCACTAACAGGTTTTACTTCGTATTTTTTTATAATTTTAAAAAGAGTCAAGCCTAATTCATAAATCGCAAAACCAACACCAATACACATTCTTGGTCCAGCTCCAAAAGGATAAAAATATTTCATAGAATTTTTCTTTTCTTCTCCTAAAAATCTTTCTGGATCAAATTCATCTGGATTCCTCCAATATTTAGGATTACGATGCAACTCATAAAAAGAAACACCAATAAGAGTTCCTTTTTTTATGTGGTAGGAACCAAAGCTATCATCAGCAATATTTTGCCTGTCTGTAATCCAAGCGGGCGGATACAATCGCATCGACTCATTTATAACAGCATTAGTATAAGTCATTCTTTGAAGCTGTTCAATGACATCATCAGTTTCCAATTCTATTTCTTCGATTTCTTTTCTAACATTTTCTTGAATTTCAGAATGTTTTGCTAATAGATAAAGTGTAAAAGTTAACGCATTTGCAGTTGTTTCGTAACCTGCCGTAAAAAGAATTTTTATTTCATCAATCAATTGAGTTACGGACATTCCTTCTCCAGAATCTTCATATCTTGTATCGAGAAGCATTTGAAGTAAATCATTCGTTGACTCTTTTGAAGCAACTCTTTCTTCAATAATCTCTTTGATTATATTATTATTTTCTAATGATAATTGAAGATGTTTTTTTTCTTGTCCGCTTAAAGAAAACCACCAAGCCTTGTGCGGCAGTCTTATTTCTTTAATTAAGAAATTCTGAACTTCATCAATGATAAACTTTATTCTTCTAAGTTTTCCATCTGGAATAGAAAGATGGAACAAGGATTTAGCAACGACAGTGTATGCCAATTGACTCATTATAGGGAAAATATCAACCGGCTTATCTTCGACTAAATCTTTTAATTGTGAATCTATTATCTGATTCATATTGCCCACCAACTGATTCATTTTTTGCTTATGAAATGCAGGCTGAATCAATCTTCGTTGTTTTAACCAAAAATCCCCATCAGAAGTCAGGAGTCCTTTTCCAACATATTTAGACAGATAGACAGTTTGAAGTCGTGATTTATAATAAAGCTTATGATTTTTTTGCAAAATATGCTCGGCAATATCATTATCTCTAGAGAGAATTAAATGCATTTTCCAACCTATTCTAACAGAAAAGGTATCTCCTAAGCTTTTAAAATATTTGCTATGAATTGGAATTGGGTTTTTACGAACCTTTTCAGCATCCAAAAAGAATCTAACTAATGATAACTTTTTTGGATAAATGTATTTTTTGCTTTCCAACATCACAATAAATTCTAAAAAAGTCCACCTTGTATATTCGCTCTAACTTTTCCTAAATGCTTATAAGCTTTTTCAGTAACTTCTCGACCTCTTGGAGTCCGCATAATAAAACCTTCCTGAATTAAAAAAGGCTCATATACTTCTTCGATCGTTTCACTACTTTCGGATACTGCAGTTGCCAAAGTTGATAATCCAACTGGTCCACCTTTGAATTTATCAATGATAGTATTCAAAATTTTATTATCCATTTCATCCAATCCGTGCGCATCAACATTAAGTGCTTTTAAAGCATAACGAGCGATTTCAATATCAATCGTTCCATTTCCTTTAATTTGAGCAAAATCACGAACTCTACGCAACAAGGCATTTGCAATACGCGGAGTTCCTCTACTTCTACCTGCAATTTCGATTGCAGCTTCCATTGTGATTGGCATTTTAAAAATCATTGCACTTCTTTCAACAATTGTTGTCAAAAGTTCAGTAGTATAATATTGTAATCGAGAAGAAATTCCAAAACGTGCTCGCATAGGAGCTGTTAAAAGACCAGAACGAGTTGTTGCCCCAATAAGGGTAAAAGGATTTAAATTTATTTGAACCGTTCTAGCATTAGGTCCAGATTCAATCATGATATCAATCTTAAAGTCCTCCATTGCCGAATATAAATATTCTTCAACAATTGGACTTAAGCGATGTATTTCATCAATAAACAACACATCACGTTCCTCAAGATTAGTAAGCAATCCAGCTAAATCTCCTGGTTTATCCAAAACTGGTCCTGAAGTAATTTTGATTCCAACTTCCAATTCATTAGCCAAAATATTTGCTAAGGTAGTTTTTCCCAAACCCGGAGGCCCATGAAAAAGCGTGTGGTCTAAAGCTTCTCTACGTTGATTTGCAGCAGCGACAAAAACTTTAAGGTTTTCCAATACCTGATCCTGACCCGAAAAATCATCAAAAGATAAAGGTCTTAATCTTTTTTCGATATCAAGTTCATCGGCGCTATAGCTATTATTTGTTGGATCTAAATTCTCATTCATTTTACAAATATAACAAGTTATAAGCAAATAAAAATGCCTCTCAATATGAAAGGCATTTATATATAGTCTTTGTGAAATTTTAGTGATGTAAAACTACTTCACCATCTTTCATAGGTACTGTTTGTGGCACAAAATCCTCATCGTGACCAGGATTACTGTAATCATATGGCCAACGGTGAACTTCAGGAATTTCACCAGGCCAGTTTCCGTGCATATGTTCAACTGGAGTAGTCCACTCTAATGTATTAGATTTCCATGGATTTTGAACTGCCTTTTTACCATAGAAAATACTAGAGAAGAAATTGTATAAGAATACTAATTGGAAAGCTCCACCAATTAAAGCAAAAGTTGTTATTAATACGTTTACGTTTTGCAAATCATCAAATAATGGGAAATTAGTGTTTGTATAGTAACGTCTTGGTAAACCAGCTAATCCAATAAAGTGCATTGGGAAAAATACTCCATAAGCACAAACTGCTGTTACCCAAAAGTGAACATATCCTAAGTTTTTATTCAACATTCTACCAAACATTTTTGGAAACCAGTGATAAACACCAGCAAACATTCCGTAAAGAGCAGATATACCCATTACTAAGTGGAAATGCGCTACAACGAAGTAAGTATCATGAACGTTAATATCTAATGTACTATCCCCTAAAATGATTCCTGTTAAACCTCCAGTTATGAAAGTTGAAACCAAACCAATTGAGAACAACATTGCAGGATTCATTTGAAGATTACCTTTCCAAAGTGTTGTAATATAGTTGAACGCTTTTACTGCAGATGGAATTGCAATCAACAATGTTGTAAAGGTAAATACAGATCCTAAGAACGGATTCATACCTGATATAAACATATGGTGTCCCCAAACAATCGTTGATAAAAATGCAATTGCAATAATTGACATAATCATCGCTCTATAACCAAAAATAGGTTTACGAGAGTTTGTAGCAATAATTTCAGAAGTAATTCCTAAAGCAGGTAAAATTACAATATAAACTTCTGGGTGACCTAAGAACCAAAATAAGTGTTCGAAAAGCACTGGAGATCCTCCTTGATAATGTAAAACTTCACCAGCAATATAAATGTCAGATAAGAAGAATGATGTTCCAAAGCTTCTATCAAAAATTAATAATAATGCAGCTGATAATAATACTGGGAAAGAAACTATACCAATAATTGCTGTAACAAAGAAAGCCCAAATAGTAAGTGGCAATCTTGTCATAGACATTCCTTTTGTTCTTAAATTAATAACTGTAACTACATAATTCAAAGATCCCATTAAAGAAGAAGCAATGAAAATAGCCATAGATACTAACCATAAAGTCATACCTAATCCAGATCCTGAAATAGCTTGAGGTAATGCACTTAAAGGAGGATAAATTGTCCATCCAGCAGATGCAGGACCAGCTTCAATAAATAAAGAACAAACCATGATTACACTTGACAGGAAGAATAACCAATACGAAATCATGTTCATAAAACCAGAAGCCATATCTCGGGCTCCAATTTGAAGCGGTATCAATAAATTACTGAAAGTTCCACTTAAACCAGCAGTTAATACAAAGAAAACCATTATCGTTCCGTGTATTGTTACTAAGGCCAAATAAATATCATTGGCCATAACTCCATTAGGTGCCCATTTATCACCCAACAAAACATTGAATATCTTAAAAGATTGCTCTGGCCAAGCCAATTGCATTCTAAATAGCAAAGACATACTAACACCGATAACTCCCATTATAATACCAGTTAACAAGTATTGCTTAGCAATCATTTTATGATCAATACTAAAGATATATTTAGTAATGAAAGTGTCTTTATGGTGGTGTTCGTGTTCGTGATCGTGTCCGTGATCGTGACCTTCTGCTGACATATATTTATACTTTAAATTTTCTTAATAATTATTTCATAGCAATTTTAGCTACAGCTGCAGTATCTTGTGAAACAGCTGAATCTTTTCCTACAGGAGCATCTGGCGTTGCTGGTTTAGCATTTGAAGCCTTTACCTCTGCAACTAGAGTTGTTTTTTCACTCAACCATTTTTTGTAATCTTCAGGAGTATCAACAACAACTTTCATTTGCATGTTATAGTGAGAAGCTCCACATATTTTATTACATAATAATAAATATTCAAAAGTGTAAGGATCTAAAGCTGGCTCACCTTTTGCAACTAACTCTGCACTTCTTTTAGCTCTAATTTTGTTAATATTATCAACCTTCTCAACCATATAAGGTAATGCTTGATATTCTGCTGTAGTGTAAATAGGAGTAAAAGCAAATTCAGTAACCATACCTGGAACACAGTTCATTTGAGCTCTAAAATATGGGAAATAAGCTGAGTGCAATACATCTTGAGATCTCATCTTAAAGTGTATTTTTTTTCCTTTTGGTATATGTAATTCAGAAACAACTATATCATCTTGAGAATAAGGATCTGATAAATCAACTCCTAAAGTGTTTACACCTTCGATTAATCTAACATTTGCTTTACCTAAAACATTATCTTCGCCAGCATATCTTGCTGTCCATTTAAATTGCTGAGCATATAATTCGATTACAACAGTATCATCATCTTCATCGATAAACATAATGTTTGTCCAAGCATAAAGACCATAAAGAATCAAACCAGCTAAGACAACAGCAGGAATAACACTCCAAATTGCTTCTAATTTATTGTTATCCGCAAAATATAAGGCTCTTTTATCCTTATTACCTCTGTATTTGAAAGCGAAGTAATGCAATAAAACTTGAGTGATAGCCTGAACAGTAAAGATCAACACCCATGTAATATTCATTAGACGATCAATTAATGCTCCATGCTCTGAAGCTGGGGTATGAAGGACTAAGTGCCCCCATGTATATACCCCATATATTGTAAAAATATAGATGAATGCTAGAAAACCAAACATCAAATATCCTTGTACATTATTATCATCATCATTTGCAACTTGCGAATTGTCCGAAGTCGAAGCAACTTGTGTTAAATCGAATATCTTCGTCAGCTGCCAAATTGCAACTGCCAATAAAACTAAAACTATAATTACCAACAAACTTGTCATCTGTTTATTTCTTTAAATATTAATAATGAAAATGTTTACTTTCTTCAATGTATGGATTTCTTTTTGGTAACAAAGGAGCTTTAGCTAATGCAGTAAAGACAACAAAAATAAACAATCCAAGAAAGAATAATACCGATGCAATTTCTGAAACACCAATAAACCAACTACTACCAACAGTACCAGGCATAATCATATTAAAGAAGTCAACATAATGGCCTAACAATATTACTATTCCCGCCATAACCAAAATCCAAGTGATACGTTTAAAATCAGTATTGATTAAAATTAATACAGGGAATAAGAAATTCATAACAACAGCACCAAAGAAAGGTAAATTATAAACTTGAATTCTAGTAACAAAATAAGTGATCTCTTCAGGTATGTTAGCATACCAAATCAACATAAATTGAGAGAACCATAAATAAGTCCAAAACACACTGATACCGAACATAAACTTCGCTAAATCATGGATATGACTAGAATTTACATACTCTAAATATCCTTTAGATTTCAAATAAATAGTAACCATAGCGATCATAGTAATACCACTTACAAAGAAGCTAGCAAATACATACCAACCGAAAAGTGTACTAGACCAGTGAGGATCAATAGACATAATCCAATCCCATGACATAATAGACTCTGAAACAATAAAGAAAACTAAAAACCCAGCTGAAATGTTAAAATTCTTTTTGTAAAAAGAATTATCATCAGATTCATCTTGATCTAAACAATTTTTTCTAGAAAAATATCTATATGCATTCCAACCTGCTAAAAAGACAGCTGCTCTTACAATCCAAAAAGGGAAATTTAAATAACCTGATTTTCCAGCAATAATACCGTCATAATTCTCATGTCCTTTAGTAGTCACACCTTCTGCTAGCCAAGCAAACAAATGATTAGCATGTAAACCACAAGAAATCAATATGATGAAAAATATAACAGAACCTACAGGCAAATAAGCTGTAATCCCCTGCATTACTCTAAAAAGCACTGGTGACCAACCCGCTTGAGCAACTTGTTGAATGCCGTAAAAAACTAAAGTTCCTAAAGAAAGCAACATAAAGAAAATACAAGCTACATATAATGCTGCCCATGGTTTATTACTTAATTGATGAAAAACATGCTCTAAATGTTCTTTGTGTTCAGCGTCAGCTTTGACTTCATGCTTTCCTGCTTCAGCTTTTGCATGCTCACTTGAAGCAGCCTCATGATCAACTTTACCATGAGTTCCATGAGCATCAGCAGCAAGAAGAGTCTCCACTTCTTGAATATTTTTAGGCGCAGTCAAAAAACCATATCCAATTCCTAAAAGACCAATAGCCATTAAGACGAAAGAAAAAGTTTTTAATTTACTTGAAAATGTATACATATCTATTACGATCAGTTTGTTCAACAATTATTATTGTGCTTTTAGTTTAAGAACATAGTCAGCAACTAACCAACGTTCGTGAGCACTCATTTGATTAGCATGTGAACCCATGGCATTCAAACCATAAGTTTCAACGAAGAAAATACTTCCTTCAGTGATGTCCCTATCTTTATAATTAGGTACACCAAGAAATTTTTCTCTTTCAACTAATTTTCCTTTACCATCACCAGCTGCACCATGACAACTAATACAGTAAATTTCAAAAAGTTCTTTTCCTTTATCAGAATTTCTATCTAATGAATCTAAAGGAGATTTCAAATTGGCTTTTGCCAATGCATATCCTTCTGGAGTATTTTCATATTCAAAAGGTTCAAAACCTCTATTTATTGAACCAACAGCAGGAAGTTGACCTTCTTTCCCATTTTTAAACACATCAACAGGAACTGAAGAATAAGTTTCTGCACTTACTGCCTCGTACATATTAGGCATATATTGGTAATTAGGACTATCATTATGATGACATGATGAAACCGTTACCATTAAACCCAATGCAAGTGTTATTTTATATAAACTTTTCATATCTACAATTAATGCTTTTCAATTACTTTAACTTCTACTGCACCTGTACCTTCGAAAAATGAAATTAATTCTTCTTCATTATTATTTACGGCAACTTCCATCAAAAAGTGATCATCAGTAGTTCTTACATCTGGATTTTCAGCTTGTTTAAAAGGCCACAATCTGCTTCTCATATAAAAGGTAATCACCATCAAGTGAGCTGCAAAAAATACAGTTTCTTCAAACATAATAGGCACAAAAGCTGGCATATTATCAATATAACTAAAACTTGGTTTTCCACCAATATCCTGAGGCCAATCCTGAATCATTACAAAATCCATCAAGAAAGTTCCAAAAGATAAACCACACAAACCATAGATAAAAGCACATATCGCTAAACGTGTAGGTGCAAGTCCCATTGCTTTATCCAATCCGTGAACTGGAAATGGTGTAAATACTTCTTCAATATGATGATGAGCTGCACGTGTCTTTTTTACAGCATCCATCAAAATATCATCGTCATTATAAATGGCGTATATAACTTTATTACTCATGATGTGAATGTTTATTAGCTTCTCTTTCTTTAATATAATGTTCTCCGGTTGCTTTCAAAATTGTTTTAACCTCGGCTTGTGCAATAACAGGGAATGTTCTTGCGTACAATAAGAATAATACAAAGAAGAATCCAATTGTACCGATGAAAATTCCAATATCAACAAATGTTGGAGAGAACATAGTCCATGAAGATGGTAAATAATCTCTATGTAATGAAGTTACAATAATTACAAATCTTTCAAACCACATTCCAATATTTACAACTATAGAGATAATGAAAGAAAACATAATACTTGTTCTTAATTTTTTGAACCACATGAATTGTGGTGAAAATACGTTACAAGTCATCATTGCCCAATAAGCCCACCAGTAAGGCCCAGTAGCTCTATTTAAGAATGCATATTGTTCATATTCAACTCCTGAATACCAAGCAATAAATAACTCAGTAATATAAGCAACACCTACGATAGAACCTGTAATCATAATTACGATGTTCATTAATTCGATATGTTGAATAGTAATATACGCTTCAAGGTTAATAACTTTTCTCATAATGATAAGTAAAGTATTTACCATTGCAAAACCAGAGAATACAGCTCCAGCAACAAAGTAAGGAGGGAAAATTGTAGTATGCCATCCTGGGATAACAGAAGTAGCAAAGTCCATAGATACAATAGTATGCACAGAAAGTACAAGAGGTGTTGCTAAACCAGCAAGAACTAACGATACTTCTTCAAAACGTTGCCAGTCTTTTGCTCTACCACTCCATCCAAAACTTAGAATAGAGTATACTCTTTTATTAAATGGTGTTATAGCTCTATCGCGTAACATTGCAAAATCGGGTAACAAACCAGTCCACCAGAAAACTAATGATACTGAAAGATAAGTAGAGATTGCGAATACGTCCCAAAGTAACGGAGAGTTAAAGTTTACCCAAAGAGATCCAAATTGATTTGGAATTGGTAATACCCAATATGCTAACCAAGGACGCCCCATGTGGATGATCGGGAACAAACCTGCTTGGATCACTGAGAAAATTGTCATTGCTTCTGCAGAACGGTTAATAGCCATTCTCCATCTTTGACGAAATAATAAAAGTACAGCAGAGATAAGAGTTCCTGCGTGACCAATACCAACCCACCAAACGAAGTTAGTAATATCCCAAGCCCAACCAACTGTTTTGTTTAGTCCCCAAGTACCAATACCTGTAGACACTGTGTATATAATGCAGCCTAATCCCCAAAGGAAGGCTATTAATGCGATTGAAAATACAATCCACCATTGTTTATTTGCTTTACCTTCAATAGGTGCGGCTACATCAACAGTTATATCGTGATAAGATTTATCACCTATAACTAAGGGTTTTCTAATGGCTGCTTCGTAGTGAGACGACATAATCCTTTATTTGATTCTTAATTAATAATTTTTGTACTAGGTATTTCTAACTTTAACGTGGTATACAACATTTGGTTTTGTTCCAATATGCTCTAATAAATGATAACTTCTTTCATCTTCAACCAATTTAGTGACTTCAGCTTCTTTATCATTTACATCTCCAAATATCATTGCTCCAGTAGAACAAGCATTTGAACAAGCGGTTTGGAATTCTCCATCTTTAACAGTTCTTCCTTCGTTTTTAGCTTTCAAAATTGTTGCTTGTGTCATTTGAATACACATAGAACATTTCTCCATAACTCCACGAGAACGAACATTCACATCTGGATTTAAAACCATACGTCCTAAATCATCATTCATATGATAATCAAATTCACTGTTTTTGTTGTATAAGAACCAGTTGAAACGACGTACTTTATAAGGACAGTTGTTAGCACAGTAACGAGTACCAACACATCTGTTATAAGCCATTTGGTTTTGACCTTGACGACCATGGGAAGTTGCAGCAACAGGACAAACAGTCTCACAAGGAGCGTGATTACAATGTTGACACATTACTGGTTGGAAAGCTACTTGTGGATTATCACCTGCTTTTTCCATTTCATTAAATGTAGACAAAGAACTTGATAAACCAGCAATGTTTTCTTTTCTTTCGTTATCTCCTTCAAATGTACTTTCAGAAGAATAATATCTATCAATACGCAACCAGTGCATATCTCTACTTCTTCTTACTTCAGATTTACCAACAACAGGAACATTGTTTTCAGCATGACATGCAATTACACAAGCACCACAACCTGTACAAGCATTCAAATCAATAGATAGATTAAAATGGTGTCCTGTTGAACGATCGAATGAACCCCATAAATCAACTGAAGTAGCTTCAACCTCTTTGTGATCTAAAGAAACTTTTGGTTTTTCATTCCACAATTCAGCATCTTTAGTATTAAAAATTTCAAGTGTAGTTTCCTTAATAATATCACCTCTACCCATTAAAGTTTTCTGACCTTGAACACAAGCAAATTCATGTTCTCCAGAAGCTTTCTCAATGGTAACAGTTTGAACATTATTAAAACCGTTATATAAAGCATAGGCATTAATACCTACTTGCATTTCTTCTTTTAAAGATTCTTTACGACCATAACCCAAAGCCATTCCAATTGTTCCAATAGCTTGACCTGGCTGAACAATTACAGGAACCTTTTCAAGTTTCACTCCATTTGCAGTTAATGTAACATAACTACCATTCAAACCACCATTAGCAACAATTTGGTTTGAAAGTCCCAATTTCTTAGCATCAGCATTTGAAACAGTAACATAATTATCCCAAGAAACCCTTGTCAATGGGTCTGGAAATTCTTGTAACCAAGGGTTATTTGCTTGCTGACCATCACCCATTCCTGTTTTAGTGTATAATACTAATTCAAGACCAGTAGCTTTGGATTGTGCCAATGCATTTGCAGCACCAGTATAATCAGCTGTACCACCAGCTGTAGCAGGAACAACACCAACATACACACCATCATGCAATACTTTGTTCCAAGAAGAACCTGTAATTATAGAAGCTGAAAAAGCTTTTAAATAATCATAGTAAGTTCCAGGAATTCCGTTTATTGATAATAAAATATCTTGAAATTGTTTTGTATTAAATAATGGACGAATAGTTGGTTGAGTCAAACTATAAGTACCTTTTGTTAAAGTCAAATCTCCCCAAGCTTCTAAGTAGTGAGGAACTGGAGCAGCGATTGTAGTAATAGAAGCAGTTTCATCTTCTTTTAAAGACAATGCAATTGAAGTTTTAACTTTTTTCAATCCTTCAACAAATGATTTACTATCTGCTAAAGTATACACTGGATTAACACCACTCATAATTAAAGTATGAACACTTCCTGCATTCATATCTTTTATTAATTGAGCAACTTTTTCATTAGATCCTTTACGAATTTGTCTAGTTCTAGAAGTATTAAAAGATTCACTTGCCAAAACCTGATTGATAGCCAACACTAATAATTGAGCGTTTTTATCTTGAATACCAGATACCAAAAGACCTTTTGCACCAGCTGCTTTTAATTGTTGAGCCGCTTTGGTGACATCTGCTTTAAAAGCAGCATCTAATGAATTTGCAACTGAGGAACCTGTAATAATATTATAAATAGCAACTAATGCTTGTTTTTGATTAGCAGTTGACATTGCAATACGCTTATCCGCAGCAGCTCCAGATAAAGTCATGTTAGACTCTAATTGTATGTGCTTAGATATTTTTTTGCTTCCTGTAGGTCCTGAAGGAATTCTGCCTTTAGCATAACCTGCATCATATCCACCACCTTGCCAATCTCCAAGAAAGTCAGCACCAACAGAAACGATTACAGAAGCTTTTGAAAAATCATAATCTACTAAAGCTCTTTCTCCGTAAACAGTTTCAAAAGCATCTAAAGCTTCTGAAGAAGAAACAGCATCATATATAACATGTTTAGCGTTTGGATTTTTGGCGATAAAATCAGCAATCAACTTTTCAGTTGATGGACTAGCCAAAGTATTGGTTAAAAACACTACCTGTCCTCCTTTTGCTTTTGCATCAACAATACTAGATTTTAATTTTGAATCAACAGCAGACCAAGAACTAACTTTAGCTTCAATTTTAGGTTCTTTCAAACGCATATTGTCATATAAAGACAATATAGAAGCATGAACTCTAGCATTAGCAGCAAATTTTGCTCCTTCAATAGTATTGTTATCTATTTTAATTGGACGCCCTTCACGTGTTTTTACCAAAAGATTTGCAAAATCAAAACCATCAAAAACAGAAGTTGCATAATAATCAGCTACTCCTGGAATGATTTGTTCAGGTTGCAGCACATAAGGAATTGATAAATGCACAGGACCCTCGCATGCAGCAAGAGAAGCTGCTGCTGTACTAAAACCAACGTACTTTAAAAAGTCACGACGTGTGGTTGAAGAAGAAGACAAAGCCGCTTCATTTCCTAAAAACTCATCCGTAGGAATTTCTTCAACAAATTCGTTATTTCTAAGCGCCTCAACAATAGAACTATTTCCGTCTAGCTCTTCAACACTTTTCCAGTATTTTTTGTTTGATGACATATTATATATAAATATTAATCTTAATAATTTTTTTTTTGTTCTATCCTTTAATCTTATTCACTTAAAAGTGATAAACATTAAATTCTTAATAGTGACATTTACCACATTCTAAACCACCCATTTGAGCAGCAGTGAGTTTATCAACGCCATATTTTTTTGAAAGTTCTTCGTGTATTTTCTTGTAATACTCATTGCCTTCCATTTTAACATCAGTTTTTCTGTGACAATTTACACACCATCCCATTGTAAGTGGAGAGAACTGTTTCATTATTTCAAATTCCTGAACCGGACCGTGACACGTTTGGCATTCAATTCCAGCTGTAGTAACGTGTTGTGAGTGATTGAAATAAACAAAATCAGGTAAGTTATGAATACGAACCCATTTTACAGGCTCAGTTTTTCCAGTATATGCTTGTTTTGTCGCATCCCAACCCACAGCTTTATATAATTTTTGAATTTGTTCATCATAGAAAGCTTTGCTGTACTCAGGTGTTGCAGTACTTTCAGCAACTTCACTGATGCTTTTATGACAGTTCATACAAACATTTAAAGATGGAATTCCAGCAGTTTTACTAACACGTGAAGCAGAGTGACAATATTTACAATTAATTTCATTGTCTCCAGCGTGTATTCTATGAGAATAATGAATTGGCTGAATAGGCTCATAATTTTGATCAACACCTACCTGCATTAAATAACCATATACCATGTAAGCAGCAACAAGCATTAAAAATATCGTTGATACTAAAACTAAAAACTGGTTTTTAACAAAAGCTTTCCAGATAGGCAATGATGGTTCCTTTTTAGCTACTTCAATACCATTAGCAGCAGCAACTTTTCTTAAAACATTGTTAACTAAAACTAGCATTACAATAAGTATTGCCATTACTAATGACAAAGCACCTAAAATAACATTATTAGAAATACCTCCCTCTTGTGCAGCAGTAGCGGCAGTTCCTGCAGCAGGAGCACCGGCTGGCGCAGCTGCAGCTTCAGCTTTAGGCTCAGAAGTATAAGCAATTATATTATCAATATCTCCTTCTGACAACTGTGGAAATGGTGTCATTGGAATTTTATTATTCTCTTCAAAAACTTTTACAGCAGCAGCATCACCTGATTTAATTAAATCGGAACTATTATGTACCCATTTATAAATCCATGCCATATCGTGTTTTTCAGACACTCCTCTTAAAGCAGGTCCTGTTGATTTAGCATCAAGTTTGTGACACGCAGCACAATTGGCATTAAAAAGCTCTTTACCTTTTGCAGCATCACCTCCAGAACTCGCCGCTGGAGCTGCCGCAGCTGCATCAGCAGCCGGAGCTGCATCTTGAGCAAATGAAGCTACGGAAATACTCAACACTAATGCTAAGCTTAAAAATAATTTCCTTGAATTCGAATTATGGTTACCCACCTTTTTCATATACTAATATTGATTATCTACTAAAAAATTGTTCGTTTGTAATCCAAAAAAATAGAAAACAAAACGAACCTTATTTAAAAACTGCGACAAAAATACGACTTAAGAACTATTCTCAAAACCTTAAAATAATCTTAATTATAATTTATATAGAATCTAAATAAGGATTTTTATTTCAAATTAATTGAAAACATTACTTTTGTAAAATAAATAATCAGATTATGAGATTCTTAAGACCAAACTATCCTTTATTAGTGCTTTTAATACTGTCTAACACTGCCATAAAAATAAGTGCACAAACCTCAAATTTAACAGTAAATGAAGATCCTAAATTTCAGCAATTACTTACAGAAAAGCGCAAATCCAACCCTAATTTAACATATAACGACCGCTATAAAATCCAAATATTCAACGGTGTAAGTGAAACCGCAAAAAAAACATTATCCGAGTTCAAACAGGAATATAAAAACTTAGATGGAACTATCATTTTTAACACTCCAAACTATAAAGTATGGGTTGGAAATTTTAGAACCAGAATGGAAGCAGAACGTTATCTTGTAGATATAAAAAAGAAATATAAAAGCGTCTTTTTGATTAAACCTAATAAATAGAGATTTTTGACCAGTAAAAAAAACAAAAATCTTAATGATAAAAATCATTTTTCAAATTATTTACTAATTTTTGAACGATAATAACTCCCAATTTGGAAGCAATTTTGGCTGTAAATTCTTTGAAATCTATTATAGAATTTTCATTAGCACTGTCAGAAATTGTTCGAATAATTACAAAAGGAATATTATATTCATAACAGACTTGTGCGACAGCAGCACCTTCCATTTCTACACATAAAACATTTGGAATCACCTTCAAAAGCTTTTCTTTTTCAATAGAACTTGAAATAAATTGGTCTCCACTTGCAATTTGACCTACAACTACTTTTTGATTAAACAATGAGAAAGCATGGCACTCACTTAAAGAAAACAAATTCGCCAAGCCATCATTTTTAATTAATTCATTAGTGCTACTGACTACGATATTAAATAATTTCTCCGAAGGGTACAATATAGTTTTTCCTAAAAGCGGAATCTCAAATTGTTTCATAATCGGACGAGCATCCAAATCATGCTGAACCAAACTATTAGCAATTACAATATCTCCAATATTTAAATCTTTACTAATTGCCCCAGCAACACCAGTAAATATCAATTCGGTTATACCAAACTCAACAATTAAATGCGTTACTGTAGTTGCGGAGGCTACTTTCCCCCAACGAGAAAATACGACTACAACTTCAATGTCGTTTATTGTACCAATGTAATAGGTACGCATTCCTTTTATGACTTCACTCCTGCCTTTAAGTAACGAAACAATTCCGTTTATTTCTTCAGGCATAGCGCCCAAAATCCCAATTCGTTTTGCTGCCATTATTTTTAAATGATTAAAAAATAAATAATATCAATAAAAAAATCCCAACGAATTGGGATTTTTTAACTTATATAATTGAACTATTATTTCAATTTCTTTTTGATTGCAACTTCATGGTAAGCTTCGATAACATCTCTTTCTTCGATATCATTATAACCTTTTATCTGGATACCACAATCGTAACCTTTAGACACTTCCTTCACATCATCTTTGAAACGTTTCAGAGCAATCAATTCACCTTCATGAACTACGACACCATCTCTAATGATTCGGATTTTACCATTTCTAGTAATTTTCCCATCAGTAACCATACATCCAGCAATTGTTCCAACTTTAGAGATTTTAAACAATTCTCTAATTTCAGCTGTACCAAGTACCTCTTCTTTCATTTCCGGAGCTAACATTCCTTCCATCGCATCTTTCAAGTCATCGATAGCTGCATAAATAATAGAGTAGTAACGGATATCAATTTCTTCTTTATCTGCTAATTGTCTAGCATTTCCTGCAGGGCGAACATTAAATCCAATAATAATCGCATCTGAAGCAGAAGCTAACATAACATCAGATTCCGTAATTGCTCCAACTCCTTTATGAATAATATTGATTTGAATTTCTTCAGTTGATAATTTAGAGAACGAATCAGATAACGCTTCAACAGAACCATCCACGTCTCCTTTAAGAATAATATTCAATTCTTTAAACTGGCCTAAAGCAATTCTACGTCCGATTTCATCCAATGTAATATGACGTTGTGTACGTACAGATTGTTCACGCATTAATTGAGAACGTTTTGCAGCAATTTGTTTTGCTTCTTTTTCATCTTCAAAAATATTGAATTTATCACCTGCTGTAGGTGCGCCATCAAGACCTAAAACTGAAACTGGAGTCGAAGGACCAGCAATCGTAACCGTCTTACCTCTTTCATCATGCATTGCTTTAATTTTACCATGATGTTTTCCAGCTAACATATAGTCCCCAATTTTAAGAGTACCATGTTGAACCAGAATAGTAGATACATATCCTTTTCCTTTATCCAAGAATGCTTCTACTACCGTACCTTGAGCTGCTTTGTTTGGATTTGCTTTCAAATCAAGTATTTCAGCTTCCAATAATACTTTTTCTAATAATTCTTTGACACCGGTACCCACTTTTGCAGAAATATCATGAGACTGAATTTTTCCACCCCAGTCTTCTACTAAAAGATTCATACCCGCCAAACGTTCTTTGATCTTTTCAACGTTAGCATTTGGCTTATCAATTTTGTTTATTGCAAAAATAATTGGAACACCTGCTGCTTGTGCGTGAGAAATAGCCTCTTTCGTTTGCGGCATGATATCATCATCGGCAGCTACAACAATAATGGCAATATCTGTTACTTGAGCACCACGAGCACGCATTGCAGTAAATGCTTCGTGACCAGGAGTATCTAAGAAAGCAATTTTTTGACCATTGTCTAACGTTACTCCATAAGCTCCAATGTGCTGTGTAATTCCACCGGATTCACCTGCAATAACATTTTCTTTACGAATATAATCCAGTAAAGATGTTTTACCGTGATCGACGTGACCCATTACAGTAACAATTGGCGCTCTAGTAACTAAATCTTCCTCTTTATCTTCAACTACTTCGATAGCTTCTTCGATATCAACAGTGATGAACTCAACTTCGTAACCAAATTCATCAGCAACAATTGTCAATGTTTCAGCATCAAGACGTTGGTTCATGGTAACCATGATACCAAGAGACATACATGTTCCGATCACTTTTGTAATTGGCACATCCATCATAATTGCAATTTCACCTACAGTAACGAATTCTGTAACTTTAATAGTTTTACTTCCTTCATCTAAAGCTCTTTGCTCATCATCAGATTTTTGACGGTGTGTATCTCTTTTATCTCTTCTATATTTTGCAGCTTTAGATTTCCCTCCTTTTCCTTGAAGTTTTTCTAAAGTTTCGCGAATTTGATTTTTAACCTCTTCTTCTGTTGGTTCAACCTTAGCAACAATTGCAGGTCTATTACCTTTTACAAATCCTGGTCTTGCACTTCGATTAGCATTAAAGCCACCACCTCCGCCAGCGTTTGCATTTGGAGTAATTTTATTTGGATTTGGCACTCCAGGAACACCAGGTGTTGCAGGAGGCTTAGGCGCTCCAGGTTTAGGAGCAATTCTTTTACGCTTATTTTTGTTTGCATTATTAGCACCAGGAGCACCTGGAGTACCAGGCTTATTTGGCGTAATTTTTGGGTCTTCTTTTTTCTTCTTCGGTTTATTAAACTGAGATAAATCAATTACCTGACCTGTTAAAGTTGCACCAGAAAGCTTTTGATACTGAGTCGTAATCGATTCCTCAACAGGAGCATCACTCACGACATCATTAGCCTTTTTCTGAACTGAAGTTTCTGGCTGTTTTTCGACCTTAACTTCTTTAAATTTAGGCTTGTCGTTAGCTTGATTTTCCTGAGAAACCGGAGTATCTTTTATTACTTTTTCTGTTGACGTTTCATTTGTTCGAACTTTTTCAACTGTATCTTTTTTTACTTCATCCTTAACAATAGGCGTCTCTGTTGGAGTTACATCTGCAGGAGTAATTACTTTTTCAGCAACAACTGGATCAGGAGCAGGAGCAGCTTTTTTAGGATTAAGATCAATTTTACCTACTTGAACAGGACCAGATAATACAGCTCTAGCTTTAATTATTTCCTGTTGTTTCAGACGATCTTCTTCTAATTTACGTTTGTCTTCAATTTCTTTTTCACGCTCTATACGCAAAGCTTCTTTCTCTTTTCTTTTCTCTTCACTAACTTCCTTTGAAGCCTCTTTATTCCCCTTGTCGCCGGCAAACTGACTTTGTAGGATATTAAATTCGTTATCAGAAATTTTTGCGTTCGGATTTGATTCAATAGCAATTCCTTTATCTTTTAGATAATCCACAGCTCTTTCTAACGAAATATTTAATTCCCTTAAAACCTTGTTTATTCTTATTACTCTCTCTTCAGACATATAACCTTTTTATTATTACCTTTTTCGTTGTGTTGTTAGAGCAGATGTAAGCTATTGCTTAATTATCAAACTCTTCTTTTAGTATCTTCATAACATCTAGAATCGTTTCCTCTTCTAAGTCTGTTCTTCTTACTAAATCTTCTACGTCGTGTTTCAAGATACTTTTTGCTGTATCCAAACCGATCTTTGCAAACTCTTCAATTACCCACTCTTCGATCTCATCTGAGAACTCTGTTAATTCAACATCGTCTTCATCTGCAACAGTACCGGCAACATCTCCTTCACGAATAACATCTAACTCATAGCCAGTCAGTAAACCTGCCAGACGAATATTATGCCCTCCTCTACCGATAGCCTTAGAAACTTCTTCTAATTTTAAAAACACTTCAGCTCTTTTTCCTTCTTCATTAATTTTAATAGAAGAAACTTTAGCAGGGCTTAAAGCTCTTGTAATATACAATTGAATATTACTGGTATAATTGATAACATCAATATTTTCATTCCCCAGTTCACGAACTATTCCATGAATACGAGATCCTTTCATACCAACACAAGCCCCAACCGGATCAATACGATCATCATAAGAATCTACAGCTACTTTGGCTTTTTCACCTGGAATTCTCACTACATTTTTAACCATAATCAAACCGTCAAAAACTTCAGGAATTTCTTGTTCAAACAATTTCTCCAAGAACTTATCGGAAGTTCTGGACATAATAATTTGAGGCTTATTCCCTTTTAACTCAACACTTTCAATTATACCTCTTACGTTATCCCCTTTTCGGAAGAAATCCGAAGGAATTTGTTTTTCTTTTGGCAAAACAATTTCATTACCGTCATCATCCACCAAAATTACAACTCTTGGACGTACATGGTGCACTTCGGCAGTATAAATATCGCCTATAATATCTTTAAATTGTTTATAAAGGTTTGTA
>NZ_DATIDY010000017.1:0-9633 GCF_035456085.1 Flavobacterium sp. | reverse complement strand
ATTTTTTCGGTACCAATAATTGGTTTTACATACTGAACAAGATTTTGCTGTGCATTACTAAAACAGAAACTAAAGAACAGGACGGATAGAAATATTTTTTTCATCAGATGAATGTAGGATTTTAAAAGAAAATTATCTCGGTAAATTTAAAATATAATTTTCTTTTTTGATGATGATTTGAATTTATACAGCTACTATTTTGAGGCAATAAAGGAAATTTTTAATATAGAAATGAAAATGTCTAAATGAAACTATCAATTATTCTTTTATAAAAAGCAAAGGCTGTTTCTAGAATGAGAAACAGCCTTGGTAAATATTATTTCATATTGCAATTAAGGTGCGGATATTTTACTCAACTTGATTTAATAATGCCACACTAAAAATGATTTTTTTATTATTTTTTGCTTTTTATCTTATATAAAATCGAACAGTGAGGTTTCAATTCTGCTGCGATTTCCGCTGATGAAACACTCGATTTTTCACCAGTCCATAAATTTGTTAACTCTACTGTTCCTGATAGATTTATGTCTGAAAGATTTACAGCAACTTTTTCAGAACTTGCATCCGAAATATTAAACAATGCTAAGTAAATACTTCCATCTTTTGCGTTCTTTGAAGTAACGGCTATTTTTCCTTCTTTCTGGAAAAGCTGTTTTACAGCGGTGCTTTCATTGTGCATTTTTACGACTTCATTATTTGTTAATAATGATAATGTAAACGCATCATTACTTGGTAAATCGCCACCAAAAAACAACGGTGATTTGAATATATTAAAAAAGGTTATAAGCGTGTATTGCTCATCTTTTGTCAAACGTGTCATTCTGTCTTCGCCACGTTCTCCCCTTACTGAAATTCTCCCCAACGGAATCATATCGCAGTCTGGCCATGTTCCCGGTGCAATGTATGGGTACCATTTTTGGGCAACATCTATCAAGTGTGTAATGTGCGGCCAGGTATCCCAAACATCATCAACCATTCTCCACATATTGGCATGTGACGATACATGAGCAGCAGCAGTAATTGGCGTTTCACCAGGTGATGTACTCAATACAATTTTACGTCCGCATTTGTCAATAGCATTACGGATTAAATTGATTTCGCCTTCGTGGTAAGGTCTTGATAAATCATCAATTTTAACGAAATCTACGCCCCATTGTGCATACAGTTCGAATATGGAATTGTAATATTCCTGAGCTCCAGGTTTGTCTGCAACAATTGTATAATTATCTTTCAGCCATTCGCATTGCAAAGCTGTTGTATAAATTTGATCAGCTGTGATTCCGTTTGTGCCTTTAATTGGCATTTTGTCTTCAACTGCTTTTTTGGGAATTCCGCGCATGATATGGATTCCGAATTTCAATCCCTGTTTATGGATATAATCTGCTAAAGGTTTAAATCCTTGTCCGTCTTTTGCCGATGGAAAACGATTTAAAGCTGGCAAATATCTTCCGTATTGATCGATTACGTAGCGAGGATCTGTTTGGTTATAACCACCTGCTTTGTCATTTTCTACAAACCACCTGATATCTACAACTATATATTCCCAACCGAATTTTTTAAGGTTTTTAACCATGTAATCCGCATTGGCTTTTACTTCATGCTCTTGAACTGTAGGACCGTAGCAATCCCAGCTATTCCAACCCATTGGCGGAGTTTCTGCCCATTGTTTGAAATCCCCTTTACCGAAAGTTTTTGTTTGCGCGAATGAACTGATTGATACTAACGAAGCTCCTATTATTAGAGCGAATATGTTCTTTATCTTCATATTAGTGACTATTATATGTGTGTTTTTTACACTTTTAAATATAGTAATTTTTATTTAATAGAAAACAAATTATAAAAATTAGACCAAACAAGTTTTAAAAACACAAGTGTTCGGGAAAACTTCAACAAGAATAAATAAAACCCGTTGGGTGAAATTCTGTTTGAACAAAAAAATGAACCACATAGAGACATAGATTTTATAACTAATCTGAAAGAATGAATAGAAATAGCACTATTTTTACTTCGTCAGTTCGCCCTTCGGTCTCGGGTCACATAGGCTGCTATGTGAGAAGTTAAACGGTTATCTAGCTCTTTTAAAAAAAACTATAAATTCTATGTTTCTATGTGTTTAAAAATAATTTCACCCAACGCGTTAAATAATGTTTCTTTAATCACAAATCACTACTATTTACTTAAAAATCAAAACCTTGATTTCATTAAATTTTACTAAGTCATTTTCGCAAAAAGTATTTTTTCATTTGAAATAAATAAAATATTTACTTTTATAACCCGTTGGGTGAAATTCTAAAAATGAAAAAAATTAACCACATAGAAACATAGATTTAATAACAAATCATTAAAGAACGAATAGAAATAGCACTACATAGCCAATCTATGTGAGAAGTGAAACGGTTATCTAGCTCTTTTTTAAAACTATAAATTCTATGTCTCTACGTGGTAAAAAAATAATTCCACCCAACGCGTACTTTTATATAAAAAAACTACTGTGGAAAATCTATATTCTCTTGTCATTCATCCGCCTGTGGAAATCCTCGCTTTGGTTAAATCCATGAAAGAACAATTGGCAACCGAAGTGGGTTGGTTTAACAGTAAAAACTCCGTGGGACATATTACCATTTGCGAATTCACAGCAACCGAAACCAACCTTGAATCTATCAAAAAACATATCATCAAATTATGCGACTCATTGATTCCTGTCGATGTCCACTTAAACAAATTTGGTTCCTTCCCTAACGGTGCGTTTTTTATAGCTCCCGATACTGTTTCCAAAAAAGATTTGAAGCATATTATGAAACGATTCAATTCAACACTTCAACTTCAGAATATGAAAAAAAGTGACAATCCGCATCTTTCAATTGCCCGAAGATTAAATCCTGAAAATCTACTCAAAGTCAATCAATTATTTACCAAAATAGATTTGCATTTTGTATGTGATGGTGTGGTTCTTCGGAAATTTGATCAAAACATAAAACAGTTTTTTGTAACTGACACCTTTCCTTTCCATTCGAATCCAGAACCGCAATCGATCCAAGGCACTCTTTTTTAATTTATACATTCAAAAAATAGTAAATTGCAACTTTAATTTAATGGAATTTCTTCCAAATTATCTATAAATGAAAGCTTCTGTAAAACATACATTTCTACTGCTATTATTGCTATTAACAGCAACAATATTCGCCCAAAATAAAGCCATCAATTTTATACAAAATGATTACAAACTGGCACTGGAGCAATCCAAGTCTTCCAAAAAAATTATTTTTATAATGGTTCACGCCAATTGGTGTTCGCATTGCAACAAAATGAAAACTACTGTCCTAAAAGATCCTACTGTAGTTACTTTTTTCAACGCAAATTTTATCAATTTAATGATGGATTCTGAAACAGCTGAAGGAAAAGATTTCATGAATAAACTGCATATAAAATCTTTTCCAACGTATATTTTTTTAGACAATAACGAAACGCATCTTTACAGTACAGGAGGAGAATTTACAACTGAAGATTTTCTTGTTGAAGCTAAAAAAGCAATGAATCCAAATACACAATTGCCATATTTAGAAAAGAGATTTAATGAAGATGTACGAAATTCTGAAAACTGCTTACTGTATTTAAACGGTTTACGAAAAAGTATAGATTCGTATAAAAGTGATGAAGTAGTTGCCAAATATTTAGCTACTCAATCCAAAGATCAAGTGTTTTCGGCTATTAACTGGAAAATAATTGCTTTCGGAGTTAACGATTTGGATTCAAAAAGTTTTGATTTAATTGTCAAAAATCAAAACGATTTTGCTAAAGTTTCTTCTCCAAAAAGAGTCGAAGCCAAAATCGTGAGTGTTGTCAATAAATCTTTGACACAAAATATGAATAGTTTGGATTCTATCAATTATTCTAAAAACAGAATTCTTGCCAAAAACATTAATTTAACCAAAATAGATTCGTTGGTTTTCAAGAATGATTTACTGATGTATGAGGCTACCAAAAACTGGAAAAGTTACCAGCAAACCACATTAGAATCGGTTCAAAAGTATGCTTGGAATGATTACTCGACAATCAATGCAATTTCGAAAAATTACATCGAACATATAACCGATAAAGAAGCGTTGAAAACAGCTATCACTTGGGCAAAACGTTCTGTAGAATTAAATAATACTGCTGAAAATACGTTGTTGTTAGCAAGACTTTACAACAAAATAAACGATAAAAAAGCAGCAATAGAAAACGCTCGAAAGGCAAAAGCAATAATTACCGCTATGGGCTGGGACACTAAAGAAATTAATCAGTTCTATACCGATTTAGGAATAAAATAAAAAACAATTCGGAAATAAAAAAAGCAATAAGTTCTCACTCATTGCTTTTTTCATTTTATAGCTTCAAATTTCCTTCTATTCCATCGTCCATAGTTTTTCCAGTTATAAAGGCGACAGTCATTTTGGCAAGTGCAACTACTTTTCCATTTTTGTTATTCCAATAATATCCTTCGCTCGGAACAACTTTTATAACACTTAAATTAGGATCATCTTCGCCTTCTGGCATCCAAACTTTTACGATTGGTGTGTACAATTCTTTGATAATTTCTCTGTCATATGTAATAGTCGCATTCCCGTGTAAAGTCAAAAATTCGTCGTGAGGTGCTGAGAAAAAAAGCTCCACTTTAGGGTTTTCAATAATTTCTAAATTCTTCTCACTGGTTTTATCAGACAGAAACCAAAGATTGCCTTCATCATCAATTTTCTGCGCAGCCATTGGTCTTGAATTAAGTTTGCCATCTTTGTAAGTGCAAAACATACACGTTTTGATATTTTCTGCCAAATCTTTAATTTTTTCAACAGCAGAATTGTCCTGTAAATCTTTATAATCTCCCATAACTTCCCATTTTTTTAAATTAACATCACATTCATTTTATTTCAATATAAAATTCCACTTTTAATGGTATTTTGAGTTATAGAATAAATCTAAAAGATTATCAAATTTCAATTTTCAACAAAATTAATAACATCTATATTTTTAATTTATTTGCTGATTCGGTTTCAAGATTTCCACATATACAATACTCTAAACCAATATTTTATACCTTTAATAATAAATGCTAAAATTAGAAGTGATGAGTAAAAAAGTTGCAGACCAAATTGTAGAAATGCTTGTCGAAGCTGGTGTAAAAAGAATTTATGCTGTTACCGGTGACAGTGTCAACGAATTAAATGATGCCGTTCGTAGGAACGAAAACATAAAATGGGTTCATGTTCGCCATGAAGAAGTTGGCGCTTATGCCGCAGCCGCAGAAGCCGAACTTGACGGAATCGCCTGCTGTGCCGGAAGTTGCGGGCCTGGACATGTACATCTTATAAACGGACTTTATGATGCGAACAGAAGTGGCGTTCCTCTGATTGCAATTGCCTCTACTATAAATACGCCTGATTTTGGTATCAATTATTTTCAATCTACCAATACAACTAAATTGTTTGATGATTGCAGTTGTTATAATGAAATTGCAACCACGCCCAAACAAGTTCCGAGGATGTTGCAAACTGCCATTCAACACGCCATTCACCAGAAAGGGGTTGCTGTTTTTGGACTTCCAGGAGATGTGTCGGCTTTGCCTGCCGAAGAAAGCCCAACTGCAATGTCAATTTATCGTACACAAACAATTTCACGTCCTGTGGACAGCGATATGAATGAGTTGGCAGCAATTTTGAACCGATATCCTAAAATTTCTATTTTTTGTGGAATTGGCGCAGCCGAAGCGCATGAGGAAGTTGTTGCGTTGGCCAAATTGCTAAAAGCTCCTGTTGGATATTCTTTTAGAGGAAAAATGGGCATTCAATATGAAAATCCTTTTGAAGTAGGAATGACCGGTCTCTTAGGTTTGCCGTCAGCTTATCATGCTATGCACGAATCAGACGTGGTATTGCTATTGGGGACTGATTTTCCGTACAATGATTTTATACCAAATAAAAATAAAATTATCCAGATTGACGAACGTCCCGAAATCCTTGGAAGAAGGGCAAAATTAGAACTCGGTTTGGCTGGAAAAATCAAAGATACCGTTGCTGCACTTTTACCAATATTAAATGAAAAAACAGACGAAAGCTTTCTGAATGCTCAATTGGAGTTATACACCAAAGTCAAAAATCATTTGCAAACATACGTTGACGATAAAGGAAGTGAAAACAAAATAAGTCCTGAATTTGTTGCTGCTACAATAGATGAACTTGCCAACGAAGATGCCATTTTCACTGTTGATACCGGAATGTGTTGCGTTTGGGGTGCTAGATATTTGACAGCTTCACGCAACAGGCAACTTTTAGGTTCATTCAATCACGGCTCAATGGCCAATGCAATGCCAATGGCTATTGGTGCAGCCCTAAGCCATCCCGAACAACAGATTATTGCGCTATGTGGTGATGGTGGACTTTCGATGTTGCTCGGAGATCTGGCCACAATTCACCAATACCAATTGCCTATAAAATTAATAGTTTTTAATAATCGTGCACTTGGTATGGTCAAATTGGAAATGATGGTTTCTGGTTTGATCGACAATGAAACAGATATGGTAAATCCAGATTTTGCGCTGATTGCACAAGCGATGGGTTTTCGTGGAATTAATGTTCAAGATCCTGAAATGGTCCGCTCTGCAATCAAAGAAGCTTTTGAAACAGAAGGTCCGGTTTTGCTAAACATCATGACCAATCCTGAGTCATTGGCAATGCCACCAAAAATAGAATTTGATCAAATGCTTGGGTATGCAGAATCAATTGGGAAAATGATGTTGGGTGGCAAAATGGAGGAAGTGCTCGAAACTGTAAAAGCCAATTACAAACACTTAGGAGAATTATTTTAAAAGTTCAAAAAAATAGAATTACACTGCAATAAAGAAGCCTGCAAGAAAATAACTCTTAGCAGGCTTCATTGTTGAAATAATTGAGTTTAGTAAGCACTTATTTCTAATTTTTATTTTTCAACCTGTCGGTTAATTCACGCTTATAAGTAATTCCGATTGGGAGTTTTTCCTTTTTAATCAATACAAAATCTTTGTCGGCATCGTCAATTTTATCAATTGCTACTATATACGATTTGTGGATTCGGATAAAATTTTCAGGCAATTCTTTTTCCAATTCAGCTGTGGTTATTGAGGCCAAATAGGTTCTTTTGGTGGTGTGCAACTTTACATAATTTCCAAAACTTTGGGCATACAAAAGTTGGTTCAATTCAATTTCTATAAAATAACCATCCACTTTTACATTTATAGAATTAACAAAAACCTCTTCAGTTTCAGTTTTTATATTATTTTCTGTAGAAAAAAAACGCTCAACAGCCTTCAAAAACCTTGGAAAATATATCGGTTTTAACAGATAATCAATAACACCATATTCATAACTTTCGAGTGCAAATTCGGAATATGCAGTGGTTAAAATCGTTTTGGGATGATTTGGAAGAATTTTTAATAATTCCATTCCTGAAATTTCAGGCATATTGATATCCAAAAACATCAAATCCACTTTGTTTTCCCGAAGATAATCCATCGCTTCAATGCCATTATAGCACTTAAAAACAAGCTCTAATTGAGGATTTTGCTTTATATAATTCGCCAAAACATAATGCGCTGCCGGCTCATCGTCAACAATAATGCATTTTTTGGGTTCCTTCATTATACTGCTTTTTTGAGTTGGAGTTTTAAATCTACAATATAAGTGTTTTTATCTTCTTTAATGTCGAGTTTATAGTTTTTTCCGTAAATGAGATTCAGGCGTTCGACCGTATTTTTTAAACCAATTTTGGTCGAAACAACGTCTGTTTTCTTCGGAATTGAATTTACAACGTGCAAATGCAACAAGCCGTTTTCGACGGTGATTATGATTCGGACAAAACATTTTTCGATGGCACAAGTTCCGTGTTTAAAGGCATTTTCGATAAAAGCTATCAATAACATCGGTGAAATTTTATACACATTTTCGTTATCAATTTTGCTGTCATACGTAATATCACAACGATAAGCAACACGTTCTTTTTCGAGCTGAATATAACTGTTTATAAACTCCAATTCATCTTCTAGAGTCACACATTGTTTGTTGTTACTTTCGAGCTGATAACGCATCAATTGCGACACTTTCATAATCAAATCTGAAGTTCTTTCTGGAAACTCAAGACTAATTCCGTAAAGTGTATTAAAGGTGTTGAACAAAAAATGTGGGTTCAATTGACCTTTGAGTGAATTCAATTGCATTTGATTGAAAAGTAAAGTCTCATCGGTTTGTTTTTTATTTATTCTATAAAATTTAAAAACAATAATCGGACTCAAAATACAAACCAAAGTACCCAAAACACTTGCCAATTGATACGCATAACTTCTTTGATGCGAGTTTTGATACAAATGACATTTGTTGAACATACCCAAAGACGTCAATTCGTATAAAACAATAGAAAAAAGAAACACTGTAATAAGCGTCAAAAGCAGATAAGCTACTGGCTTTTTATCTCTAAATAATATCGGAAGAATAAAAAACCGATTGAATTGAGCGTGCAGATATAAAATGCAATAGATAAAAATACCCATCAAAATGGAAACGAAAGAGCTAAATAGCATCCAGTCATTCTTTAGGGTATAAATTGTGAATGAAAAACCAACAACAGCAATTTCCTGCCACCATTTATTTTCCATTATATTATTAAACTTTTCGTTCATTTCATACTTAAATAGTTTACAAATAAACCACAATTTTTCAATAATTATTGCCAATAAATGACCAATTCAATTCGTCATTTATGATTGCAGTACATCATTTAAGGAGGTATTTATCGGTTGAAGAGAAATAATTTTGAAGCATAATTTTACAATTTGAGTTTTATGTATTTCAAAAAAATTACTTTTCTCTTTTTCTTGATTCTCGCTAATACTGTTTTCTCACAAACCTTATCATTGAAAGAGGCGGTGAAAATAGGTCTTGAGAATTACGGTTCAATCAGGGCAAAAACCAATTACAGTAAGGCTTCGCGCGAAACTCTCGAACAATCCCGCAGAGATTATTTGCCTAACCTCAACTTATCGGCACAACAGGATTACGGAACGATTAATGGTCAAAATGGTGCTTTGTATGGTTTTAATGGTTTAGGAACTGCTTCTTCGGGGCCAGTTTTGCCAGAACAAAATTGGAATTCAGCTTTTGGTGCTTTGTATTTGGTCAATATGAATTGGGATTTTTTCACCTTTGGAAAAGTACAGGAAAAAATCAATTTGGCTAAAATTGATGTTCAAGCCAAAGAAAAAGATTTGGAGCAGGAGAAATTCCAACAGGAAATCAAAATTTCTTCGGCTTATTTGAATTTATTGGCCAGTCAACGTTTATTGATTTCACAACAAAAAAATCTAACTCGTGCCGAAGTTTTCAAAAAAACAGCCGTGGCCCGCGTCAAAAACGGATTATTGGCCGGAGTAGATTCGACATTGGCTACTGCCGAAGTTTCAAAAGCTAAAATTGCTTTAAACCTAGCTAAGAATTTCGTCAAAGAACAAAACAACAAACTAGTCGATTTGATGGGCGTAGCGCCACAGGATTTTATAACTGATACGCTGTTTGTAAACCAAATTCCAAAACAATTAGCTTTTGACGAAAAACCCGCAGACACTTTGCATCC
>NZ_DATIDY010000016.1:0-3045 GCF_035456085.1 Flavobacterium sp. | reverse complement strand
ATTCACGCCCGAACTCGTGCGCAGATGTACAAAGGACATTCTGATTGGTCACATATTGCTCGTGTCAAAAACAACCCAAGAATCACCATGCCTATTTTTGGAAATGGAGATATTGATTCACCCGAAAAAGCATTGCAATATAAAAACGAATACGGTATCGACGGAATCATGATTGGCCGTGCTGCCATTGGTTATCCTTGGATTTTTAACGAAATCAAACATTACTTCAAAACAGGTGAACATCTGGCAAAACCAACCGTTGCCGACAGAGTCGAAGCCGTGCGAAACCATTTAACCTGGGCAATGGAATGGAAAGGCGAACGATTAGGAATTGTAGAAACACGCCCACATTACACTAATTATTTTAAGGGAATTCATTCGTTCAAAACATTCAGACAAAAACTAGTTACTTTAGATCGTCCGGAAGAATTATTTGCTCATTTGGATGAAATCAAAGAAGCGTATTCAGAATATCAAATGGTATAAATTCCGTTGTGAATACAATACAACTACTATTTTGCAGGATTTTGATATTGTTGGTTTGTGTAAAAAGGGATTTGTTGTATTTAGTATATTTCCAAAAAAGCGAATTGTTTATCATCTAGCCCTGATCGTAGTGGAAATCCTTGTGGGCTGGGGTTCAGACCACAAGATTGGAACGTAGAGCAGGAACCCATATTTCCTGAAAATACCTTTTGTTTCGCTCCTTAAATAATAATGCTAATCCAACAATTTCTTGCTCACTCGGCTACTTGCAATCAAAGACGCGATAAAACCAAGTGTGACAATGGTTGCCATAACAATCAAAACGTTTTCGAGTGTGAAAACTACTGGATAGGCAAGGGTAGGAGTGATCATGATTAATTCGTATTGTTGTTGCAATACTACTATAACGACACCTAACAGTAAGCCAATTACTCCGCCAAAGAAACTCAATAAAGTTCCTTGAAGCAGAAATATATTGCGCAAATCTTTGATGTCTGTTCCGAGATTGAAAAGGGTTTTTAGGTTTCCTTTTTTGTCCAAAATCATCATGATAAGCGCACCAATCAGGTTAAAAAGAGCCACTACAATTACCAATGTAAATATTAAATAGACCGCGATATTTTCGGTATTCAACATTTTATATAAGGATTCATTAAGTTGTTCCTTGTTTTTTATGGTAATTTTATTGTTGAAAATGGATTTTAGTTTACTGATAACAGGAGTTTCATCAGTATCTTTCTTTAATTTGATTTCGAGACTGGAAATTTGATTGGTTTTGTATTCTAATAATTCCTGTGCGAGACCCAAATCGGCAAACACGTATTTGGAATCCAAATCTTCGCTGATCGCATAAATTCCGACCGGGAAAACATCTGTTGAATTAAAAGCCTGTTCGGGAGTTTCAATCGTTCCTTTACCAGGTTTTGGGACAAAAACCTCAAATGCGTTTTTGTAATCCAACAATCCCATCGAAAACTTTTGGGCTATACCATAACCTACCACAACTTGATAAGTATTTGGTTTTAGCCATTGGCCATTATATAATTTTTTATCAAAACTGCTAACGGTGTTATAAATAGAATCAACACCTTTTAGATAAGTAACTTCTTGTTTTCCGCTAAAAGTAAACAAAACGCGTTCTTCGATAACTTTGGAATACGAAGCTACTCCTTCGATTTTTTTAACCTCTTTTTCTTGTTCGTGAGTAATGAAAAAGGATTTACCAAGCGTGCTGCTTACTTTAAGATCAGGGTCAATGTCATTAGTAAACGAAAGACTAAAATCCTTCAACCCTGTAAAAACCGAGAGCACAACGAACAATGCCATGGCTCCGACGATAACTCCCATACTTGCAATACGATTAATAATATTAATAGCATTGTTGGAACTTTTGCTAAAAATATATCGTTTGGCTATGTAAAGAGGGAAGTTCAAATTTTATTGAAATCTGCGTTTGTCCAACAAATCTCTATTCTCGATTGGGTTTTCTTGGTTTTTCAAAGCATTATCGATCTTCTCAATATAATCTAATGAGTCATCAATATAGAAAACCAAATTTGGTACTTTGCGTAATTGCAAACGTACTCTTTGTGATAAATCATGTTTAATTAAAGCAGAATTAGCTTTGATTCCAGCTAATGTTTCTTCAGCTTTTTCCTGAGGAAAAATACTTAAATGCACCGATGCCACAGACAAATCTGTAGTAACTGTAACTTTGGATACTGAAATTATCAAATTGGTAATTCCGTTTTTTCTCACTTCACCTTGCAAGATGTCCACCAAATCTTTTTGGAGCACTCCGCCTATTTTTTTCTGTCTATTTGTTTCCATGCTGCAAAAATACTATTTTTTTGAGAGAACAACCTACAAAGTCATAAACTCATAAAATTTTTTATGTTTGATGATGGTTTATATTGAAAGTTGGTGAGAATCAGTCATAAAATGCCATAAAAATTTTGTTATATTAATTTTTATTCTACATTTGTAGAGTTAATTCTATATTAGTAGAGCAAAAATCATTTATGAGACATCTATTCATTATTTTCTTCCTAACAATAACTTTAATTGGATGTAAAACGGCGCCGATTAATCAAAAAGAAAACAATAAAAGAGTAGGGCTTTGGATAGAAAAATATTCAATCGACACTATAGAATACAAATCAGTTGGAAAATATAAAAATGGGGATCCTACAAAAAAATGGGTTTATTATACTGGCAATGTTATCAGCAAAAAAGAAATCTACCGAAAAAACAAATGCATCATTACCTATTACAATACGAACGGAACGATTCAGTCCAAAGGAAAAACAAAACTAGTAGTGACAGGCCCAGAAATACACTGGTTTTATTATGGAGATTGGAAATACTTTGACGAAAACGGAAACCACATTTCCACCAGAAAATATGAAAATGGCGAATTAATTTCGGATATAAAAATACCAATAGTCGCAAAAAGCAAATAGAACACAACTAAAAAATTTAAATCATGCAACTATCCAATTCAGAAGAACAATTAATGGAACATCTTTGGAGGCTTGAAAAAGCTTTCATGAAAGATTT
>NZ_DATIDY010000015.1:0-14942 GCF_035456085.1 Flavobacterium sp. | reverse complement strand
AAAGCCAACAAAGAGCTTCGCGTGACGATGAATAATGAAAATAAAATTTCGAAAATTACTACGCTGGACTGGAAAGACGAATTTAATTAGATGATTTGAAAATTTGAAAATTAGATAATTGGACAATCCGAAACATAGAATCTTAGAATCTAAGTAACTCCGTTTTTTTTAATAAAAAAGTCAAAATTAAAATCTAAAAAATAAATTCAAAGCCTTATTTTTGCGCCATGGCAAAGAAAAATACAGACAAAGTTGTCTTTCATCAAATAAAAGTCCTTGATGCTGGTGCAAAAGGCGTTTCGGTGGCAAAAGCTCCCGATGGTAAAGTTGTTTTTATCCCAAATGTAGTTCCCGGAGATGTGGTTGATGTGCAAACCTTCAAGAAGCGTAAGGCTTATTATGAAGGTAAAGCTGTTCATTTTCATGAATTATCAGAACATCGTGTAGACCCAATTTGTGAACATTTTGGTGTTTGCGGTGGATGTAAATGGCAAAATATGAACTACAACCAACAGTTGTTTTTCAAGCAAAATGAGGTTAAAAATCACTTGCAACGCATTGGAAAAATTGAACTTCCTGAATTTGAATCGATTTTGGGTTCTGAAAAACAGTTTTTTTACAGAAATAAAATGGAGTTTTCATTTTCGAACAGCCGTTGGTTAACCGAAGCTGAAATTGGAAGCGAGGAAGATTTAGGAAATAGAAATGCACTTGGTTTCCATATTCCAAAAATGTGGGACAAAATCCTGGACATCAACAAATGTTATTTACAGGAAGACCCATCAAATGCTATCCGCAATGAAGTTCGTGCTTTTGCAAACGAACATGGTTTGACTTTCTTTAATCCAAGAAATCACGAAGGTTTACTGAGAACTTTGATGTTGAGAACGGCTTCGACTGGGGAAATCATGGTTTTGATTCAGTTTTTTGAAAATGATAAAAAGAACCGCGAATTGATTTTGGATCATCTTTACGAGAAATTCCCTCAAATCAATTCTTTGCAATACGTTGTAAACAATAAAGCCAACGACACTTTGTATGATACAGACATCAAATTATACAAAGGAAGAGATTATATTTTGGAAGAAATGGAAGGTTTGAAATTTAGTATTAATGCTAAATCTTTTTACCAAACCAATTCGGATCAAGCATATGAATTGTATAAAATCACTAGAGATTTCGCAGGTTTAACAGGCAATGAGGTCGTTTATGATTTATATACCGGAACAGGAACTATTGCTCAATTTGTTTCTAAAAAAGCTAAAAAAGTAATTGGTGTTGAAAGTGTTCCAGACGCAATAAAAGATGCCAAAGCAAATGCTGAACGCAATAATATTGACAATTGCGAATTTTTTGTTGGAGATATGAAAGTGGTTTTTAATGATGCTTTTATTGCCCAAAACGGGCATCCGGATGTTATTATTACTGATCCTCCACGCGACGGAATGCACAAAGATGTGGTTGAACAAATTATGAAAATCGCTCCGCAAAAAGTTGTTTATGTAAGTTGTAACTCGGCTACACAAGCAAGGGACTTAGCTTTAATGGACGAAAAATACAAAGTGACACGAGTGCGACCTGTAGATATGTTTCCGCAAACGCATCATGTTGAAAATGTTGTACTTTTGGAAAGACGATAAGCATCAACCCCCAGCCCTTAAAGGGGAATAAAAAAATATGAAAAAAATACTTGCATTTTTACTGATTCTTGGTTTCGCTTCCTCCAGCTGTGAACCTGATGACATTTGTGATCCAAATACACCGACAACTCCCAGAATGTTGATTCAGTTTTATGATTTTAACAACCCCTCTGTATTGAAAAATGTTACTAGTTTAAAGGTAATTGCAGAAGGAAAAGAGGAAGGTGTTATCTTATCACCATCTGCAACAGGTGATGATAGATATCTTACAAATGATAACAACGTATTGCTTCCGCTAAATACTGATACAGATCAGGTGAAATATAAGTTTATCATTAATGCTGAAAATAAAAATCCATTACTTGTAAACGAAGATAATCTGGAGTTTAATTATACTCGTGAAAACCTTTATGTTTCAAGAGCTTGTGGGTTTAAAACAATATTCAATTTGACAGCAACAAATCCTTATATCCTAACTGATAAGGTTCCCGCGGACCAAATGTGGATAAAATACGTAATAGTAGCGCAAAATAACATAACATACGAAAATGAAACAATCATTAAAATTTTCTTTTAGTTTTTTCTTTTTGTTGTCATTGTTTTTTGGTCAGGCACAAGAAAAAAAGACCACTACAAATGCTTCTCAACAAATGGTAATTAAGGGAGCAAATGGTACTACTGTAACAGAAAATGAAAGTTCTGAAACTACACCAACAGACTCAATAAAACCAAAAACTGATCGATATGGACTAATACTGGGAGTTGATATCTTTAGACTTGCGCGATCATTTTACGACTCGAATTATAAAGGAATAGGTTTTGTTGGTGATTACCGATTGACTAAAAAATATTATGCCCATGCCGAAGTAGGTAGCGAAAAAGTAAAAGTGGAAGATCCTTTACTGACCACTACAACCGAAGGAGCTTACCTAAAAGCTGGATTCAACTATAATGCTTACACCAATTGGTTAGATATGGAAAATCTAATTACAGTAGGCGTTCATCTTGGTTTTAGTGCATTTAATGAGCAGTTAGACAATTATTCAATCTATAATTCGCATCCATATTTTGGTCAGACATCTGATATCGAATCAGGAAGATCATATGATGGACTTACTGCTACCTGGCTGGAAGTTTCACCTGGACTAAACGTAAAAGTTTTTAATAATGTGTACGTTGGTTTTGCGTTACAATTGAAAGTACTAATTACCAATTCTGAACCAAACGGTTTTGAAAGTCTTTATATTCCAGGTTTCAACAGAACTTATGATGGTAATTTTGGGGCTGGTTTTAATTATACCGTTTCCTACTTTATCCCTCTCTACAAGAAAAAAGTTTATCCAGTAAAAGCAGCAGATAAGAAATAATTCTATAAGATACTTGAAACAAAAAGCTGAGATTCACTAAATAGTTTAGTAAACCTCAGCTTTTTTGTATGGCTTTCTAACGATTATAAATCGTACTTATCCTATTTCCTTAATTCCTTTTACAAACAACCAAGACATGAATAATTTTTCACCGTCTTTGGTTTTGGCTGCCTGGAATTTTGGTGCTAAAAGAGTTCCTGCAACAAAGGCAGTCATCGGAATCCAAAGACCACTTAAATTGGTATATTGTTCGACTAAGTATCGAAAAGAAATAAACAATATAGCAAAACAACCCAAATTGTACAGAAATGCTCTGACTTGTAATTTTGACATTTTAGTGAGTTTAATTATGATTTTTCAAAATTACTTGAAAATTTAATTATTTCTCAAAAAAACCTCTTCTATATTTCTGCACATAGATAAATTTTTGAAAAAAAGGTCAATTCATAACTATATAATAATAATTAGCATGATTTGCTTTTGTGTTGATTTATGTACTAAATTTATGCTTTAAATAAAAAAAACTACATGCAAACAACTAACACACAGTACAATACGGTTTTTTAATCATGAAACAGATAGTAAAAAAATGTGTCTGAATTTAATTTTTCCTGAAAAGTAAAAGAATTCATTATTTTTAAATTTTAATGAATTAAAAAAAACAACATTTAAAACCAAAAACCATGGCAACTCCCAAACAAATCGCTCATCAAAATTTAGGTATTAGAGAAGGAAATAAGATAATCTTAAGTTGTGACGGCGGTGGAATGAGGGGAATACTAACGATTCAGCTATTAAAAAAGTTAGAAAGTATTGCTGGAAGCCCATGCTATCAATGGTGTGATATGGTTGCGGGCACTTCAACAGGTGGCATAATTGCTGGCTTAATCCTTAAAAAAAAGAATGCTAAAGAAATAGAGGATTTGTATGTAAAATTGGTTTCAAGAGTGTTTACACGACGTAATATACTTGCCAATCGCTATTACAATCCGCCCGCATATGACAAAGAAAATTATAGAAATTTGCTCAAAGACCTTATTGGAAACAGCACGCTCGAAGAGGTTTGCACAGATACTGGTTTAGATTGTATAATCACTTCCAAAGATTTAGCCGCTGGTGAAGAAACATTTTTTACTTGTGTCAATAATACCGAAGGTTATGTTGGCACGTACAAATCGGTTTTGCTTCGTGGTGTTATGGAAGCTACCATGTCTGCTCCAACTTATTTTTCTCCTTTTGAACGTTTTATCGATGGCGGAACAACAACTTATAATAATCCGGTAATGGCAGCAGTTTTAGAAGCTTTAGAATATACAGGTCGGGACAAATACAAAGATGATGAACTGACCGTCTTTAGTCTGGGAACTGGTACATCGTTAAAGTTTTTAGCTGCCAACAAAACCCAAAACCCAAAAGGCATAGACGCACTTTTTTGGCTAAATTATGTGATGAGCGAAACTGGTAAAGATGCCAGCGAAATGCAAATTGACACATTAAGAAGCGGCTTAATTAAAGATTTGGATCTACGTCGATATCAAATATCCTTCGATAAAGAGACGATGATGAAATTACCCAAAGAATCAATTGCACACATACCCTCATTGAGAGCAGATTGGTTGAGTGAATTAGACGATGAAGTATTGGCTAATATTGATATGGACGATGTAACAATGTTTCCGTTAATGATATCAATCGGAAATGCAATGGTCAATTTTATATGCCCGCCGAATGAAGCAAAACTACCAATAAAACAACAAAAAGGAAATTGGTTTCGATCAGATTTTATAAATGAGAAAAAAAGAGGAATACTGGTTTCTGCCAAAGGTGATCCTCAAACTATCAAAAATAATCTGTCCAACATCTCCTGGATTGACAAACAACCAACAGCATAAATATTTACAGCTATGAGAACTAAAATTTTAGCGTTAACCTCCGTATTTTTTATTTTATTCAACAGTTGTATTTCGGTTCGATTAGTACCCGACTACAGTGAAGCATTAGAAAACCAAATTGTCGCTACTCAAAAACAGAATGAAAAACTATACCTAGAATTATTAGAACAACCCGTAGATAAAAGAACTTATAGTAGTTTTTCTAATAAATATCTTGAAGTAGAAAGCGATATCAATTCAATTTTATTTCAATATCAAACACGGGAAAAAAGTGAAGATTTTGTAAAAATGGCCAAACTGCTAAAAGATAATTTTAATCAATATAAAAAAGAGCACAAGGACAAAAAAACACTCACTGATGCCGAAATAAGTCTGTATATCGCCTACATCAATGGTTTTTGGCAACCGTTACTCACAGCGGAGAGAGCATTAAAAAATATTAAAAACTAACTACCATGAAATTAGATATCAATGAAATTTTAGCAGACATGCTCAGCGCTGTGAAAGGAAGTGTAAAAGAAGATTGGGCAATTATAAAAAAATCAGCAAATGCGTTTATTCAAAGCAAAAAAGACCGACTAGAATTACTTGCTATCATGAGAATAAGCGGTGAGATTAGTGAAGAATTTTTTGAAAAAAGATTGGCAGACGAAAAAGAAATATTAACCTCCGAATTGCATTCTATTGCGATAGTCAATAAAGTTGCGGCACAAAATGCTGCCAATGCTGCCCTAAAAGTGTTGGATGATGTTGTAAATGCAGCTTTAAAAATTTAAAAAATACAATAAAATAAAGCTCCAATATTGATGACTACTAAGAAAAACCATAATATAAAAAGTGATATAACTGCTAAAAAACAATATTATGATAAACCGAAAATTTTTCTTTGATCAGACAAAAATCACTTTATTTGGTGGTAGATTCAACACGAAACAAGTAAATGGTTTGACAACAATTTTGGACGAATGGGAAGCAAATTATTCCAAAAATGATGACCGCTGGCTGGCTTATATGCTTGGTACCGCTCATCATGAAACAGGACGGACGATGCAGCCAATTGAGGAATGGGGAAAAGGAAAAAATCTTCCCTATAGCAGTCGATTAAAAATGACAAAAGACAGAAATGGAAAAAGAATCCCATATTCTGACACTACCGAATTATTCTATGGCCGTGGATTTGTACAACTAACTTGGTATGAGAATTATGATAAAGCAGGAAAAAAACTCGGCAAAGATTTTCTGCATAATGCTGCAGCTGTTATGGAAACCACCAATGCTACCAAAATCATGTTTTATGGAATGACCGAAGGTTGGTTTACAGGATTAAAATTATCTCGCTATTTTAACCCAACAACCGAAGACTGGAAAAATGCCCGAAGAATAATCAATGGGCTTGATAAGTGGGATTTAGTAAAAGATCACGCTTTAAAATACTACGCAGCAATTAGTTACACCGTTTAAATATCCAAAAACAAATATCCATTTTCAAAAAAATCCCAATAATAACTGAACTAAATCAGCAATTATCGGGATTTATATTTTTAAGTAAAAAACTAATTTTTAGAATCTACTTGAAATTTTGTTCGTTTACTTCCTTCGTACATTTCATATTTCACTAAACGAGCTTCGATACTGGCATTGAAGAGTTTTATTTTACGTGAAGGTTTTAAACCAACGAATTTCAACGCTTCTAAATTTCCTGTGATGAACCAAGCATTTGTTCCCGGATAATTTTTCTTTAAAGTATCTCCAATATTTTTATAAAATTGCTCCATATGAATATCCAAACGCTCATCATATGGCGGATTGAAAGTGATATGCAATTTCCCTTGAGAAGTTTTCTCTGTATCAAAAAAGTTTTCTTCTGAAATCGAAATATACTCTGTTAAATTAGCGTTCCTAACATTATCCTTTGCTTTTTGAACTGCAGATGGTGCTTTGTCATATCCTTTAATTGTGTGATGGAATTCACGAACTTTCTTCATTAACGAATTCATGATTTGATCAAACAATTCATTATCCCAATCGTTCCATTTTTCGAAGGCAAACTCTTTACGATTGATATTGGCAGGAATGTTACAAGCAATCATAGCTGCTTCTACAAGGAAAGTCCCGGAACCACACATTGGGTCCAGAAAATCAGTTTGGCCATCCCAACCAGATAGCAACAAAATTCCGGCTGCTAAAACTTCGTTTATAGGTGCAATATTAGTAGCTGTTCTGTAACCTCGTTGGTGCAATGAATTTCCAGAAGTATCCAATGAAACCGAAACCTGATCTTTATCAATATGAACATTAATTCTTAGATCTGGAAAAGCTTTATCGATACTAGGACGTTGTCCCGTTCTTTCTCTAAATTGATCGACAACCGCATCCTTACATTTTTGAGAAACAAATTCCGAATGATTAAAATATTCCGAATGAATTGTCGTATCTATCACAAAAGTTTGATTGGCATTGATGTATTTAGACCAATTTGTTCCTCTAATTCCTTTGTATAAATCTTGTTCATTTCTGGCTTTAAAAGAATAAATAGGTTTCAAAATCTTCAAAGCGGTACGTAACGACAAATTCGCTTTGTACATAAATCCTTTGTCACCCTTGAAACTCACCATTCTCACCCCCTGCTCTACGTCTTGTGCGCCAAGTGCTTTCAATTCGTTCGCTAATATTTCTTCAAAACCAAAAAAGGTTTTGGCTATCATTTTAAAATTGTTTTCCATTTTTATAATTCTTTTTTTCGAGTAATTAGCCCTTTCACTTTTTACTAATTATTTTTTACTAATTACCAATCACTATTCACTAATCACTAATTACAATCAGCTACTAGCTAAATTTCATGCAAAAATACACTAAATTTGCGGGACTTAAATTAATTGAAAAAGATAAATGCCGAATTCAACAAACCCTAAAACTCAAAACAAAGAATCTAAAACCGATAACTGGTTTGCTTCCTGGTTTGACAGCCCCTATTATCATATTCTTTATAAAGAGAGAAACTACAGAGAAGCTCAGTTGTTTATGGATAATCTAACCCATTATCTTAACCTTCCTGAAAAAGCCAAAGTATTGGATTTATGCTGTGGAAAGGGACGACATGCTATTTATTTGAGTCAATTAGGTTATGACGTTATTGGTGCCGATTTATCCGAAAACAGTATAGCCGAAGCCAATAAAAATCAAAATAAAAATCTGCATTTTCAGGTGCATGATATGCGTGAAAAATTTGACGATAAGTTTGATGCTATTTTCAATTTGTTCACGAGTTTTGGTTATTTCGAGAATGACGATGACAATCTTACGACATTAAAAGCAATAAAAGAAAGCCTAACAGAAAATGGTTTTGCAGTAATTGATTTTATGAATGTAAATCATGTGATTGCCAATTTGGTTCCTGAAGAAGTAAAAACAGTTGACGGAATTAATTTCCAAATCAAACGATATGTCGCTGACGGTCATATTTACAAAGAAATTGATTTTGAAGACCAAGGACATAAATACCATTTTACCGAAAAAGTAAAAGCTTTGACGCTCAAAGATTTTGAACAAATGATGGAAGAAGCCGGTATCTTTTTGTTGGATATTTTTGGAGATTATAAATTGAAAAAATTCCACAAGACCGAAAGCGAAAGATTAATTATGATTTTTAAATAAGATTGTATCGTTTTTTAAATAATTAGAAAATGTGATAATTAGATAATTAAACCATCTAAACTTTTAAACGCCTAAGACAATTAAACGACAAAAAAATGAACTATCTTTTACCCTTATTTGCAGTATTACTTGGTTATTTGATGGCATTATTTTTAAAGCCAAAAAGCAAAAGCAATCTAAAACTGTTACTCGCCTTTAGTGGATCATTTTTGTTATCTTTAACTGTGATGCACATTCTTCCGGAAGTATATGAAAGCCATAATCACAACATTGGCATTTTCATTATGTTGGGAATTTTGTTCCAAATTATGTTAGAATTTTTCTCCAAAGGTGCCGAACACGGGCATGTTCATGGGCACGGCAAAATGTACCACATTCCTTGGCTTTTATTCATAAGCCTTTGTATTCATGCCTTTTTAGAAGGATTTCCTGTAAGTCACCATCATGATTTGGCGGTAGGAATAGCGATTCATCATTTTCCGATAGCTATTATTTTGACGATGTTTTTTGTTAATTCAAAACTGAACCAAACTGCGATTTTTATTTTCATGGTCACTTTTGCATTTATGACACCATTTGGAACTTTGGTCTCTGAATTTATTCCGCAATTGAACAACTATTACAATGAAATCACTGCAGTAGTAATTGGTATTTTATTCCATATTTCATCTACAATTATTTTTGAAAGTAGCGAAGGACATAAATTCAATATTGCTAAGATTTCAATGATTGTGTTAGGGATTTTATTAGCTTGGTTTTTGTAAAAAAAAGCTTTTTACAGGAAGAATTACACAATAGGCGAAAGTTTATTGAAAGCATTTTGTAAATTAAAATAAATCAGAACAAACCATGCCTTCCAACCACCTTTTCAAAGCAAAATTAAACTGGCTTTCCTGTCCAAAAGAAAATAATCCTAGCTCGAAAACATACCACAAAACCCATCAAATAGCAATCGAAGGAAAAGAAATCCTAAATATTTCAGCAACCAAAGCATTCAAAGGTGATCCCAATTTATTCAATCCCGAAGATTTATTACTGAGCAGTTTGGTTTCCTGCCACATGATGTCGTATTTGTATGTTTGTTCCCAAAACGGAATTGACGTTCTCTCCTATCAGGATGATGCCGAGGCCACGCTCGAAGTTTCAGAAAATGGTTCTGGACGTTTTATAGAAGTTAGATTAAATCCAAAAGTAGTCATTCAGCAAAAAGACAAAATTACAGAAGCTCAAAGTTTGCATACCAAAGCCAATGAACTTTGCTTTATTGCTAACTCTTGTAATTTCAAAGTTGTGCATAATCCTGCTTGTACATAAAAAAGTCCTGAAAAATCAGGACTTATCTATACTCACAAATATGTTTTATCTAAAACTTCTTTGGTTTTCCAGCCAATTTTCGGCGTGATCATCACCTAAAGTCATCAAGAATTCACTAAGGCATTCGTTAAATTGATCTGGTTGTTCCAAATTCGACACGTGTCCAGCATTTTCAATAATCTTTAGTTGAGAACCTTCAATATGATGATTTAGATATTCTGATTTTTCAAGTGGAGTCACTGCATCTTCTCTACCACAAATAATCAATGTTGGAATATTAATATTTTTCAAAACAGAACAAGTTTCTGTTCGCACTGCCAAAGCTAATAAGCCCTGCATAATAATCCGATTAGAATTTGCAAATACAACATTTCTTAAATTCTCCACCAATTCTTTTTTGTGGATTAATGAATCTTTATGGAAAACACTTTTTATAAATGCTTCATTAAAATTTGCAGCTCCATTATTTTCAATTTCCTCAATATTTTTAATGCGTTTTTCTTTAACCTCAGGAGCGTCAGCCATACATTGAGTATCACACAAAATCAATGCTTCAAAACGCTCTGGATACCTTTTGGCCGCATTCAAAGTTATGTAACCGCCCATAGACAATCCGCAAATAACGGCTTTCTCAATATCAAGCTTATTCATAAATTCAATTAAATCATCAGCAAACAAACTAATATTTAGTGGAGTTTGTTCATCTGTTGATTTTCCAAAACCTCGGATATCACAAGCAATCAACCGATAACTATTTTTTAAATACTCCACCTGAGAAGCCCACATTGTTTTATCAAAAGGAAATCCGTGCAAAAAGATAATTGGAATACGTCCTTCACCAACATCATCATAAGACAAGTTAATATCATTTACCTCGATTGTTAGATCGTAACCAGTAGTTACAGTTTTCATACTATTATATTTTACTTTATTATACAAAAAGACTCATTAAAGCCAGAACAAAGTTATCGATCTATATAGCGAGGATGTTATACAATTATGAAAGTGAATTATACAATTTGCAGTTCAAATTCCTAATAATGACAGAAAGTGCAATACTGAGTATTTACCAACAAAAAAAGGATTTTAGATCAAAACCTTTAGTATAAAACTGCCTTGGTCAAATTATGTTTATCAAGAATCAGCTATATTTACGTAATAATCCGTTTGTGAAAATCCACAAAAACTAATATTCAATAGTTTTTAAAATCAAAAAATGACAACATCCATCATCATATCTATAAGCCTTTTGTTACTACTCGCCTATATCTTTGACATCAGTTCGTCAAAGACAAAAGTTCCTTCGGTAATCCTATTATTGATCGTGGGTTGGGCGGTAAAACAAACCGTAAATGCATTGAAAATTACTATACCAGACCTAACTTCAATACTCCCCATACTCGGGACTGTTGGATTAATCCTGATTGTTTTGGAAGGTTCATTAGAATTAGAATTAAACAAATCCAAACTACCTTTTATAGGCAAAACCACACTCGTAGCCATTATACCAATGCTTGTTTTTAGTTTCGCACTGGCGTATGCTTTCCATTATTTCGGCGGTGTTTCAATCAAAGACGGATTGGCCAACGCCATACCATTTGCCGTAATTAGTAGCGCCATTGCTATTCCAAGCGCACAAAATCTCAACTCTAATGACAAAGAATTCATAACCTACGAGAGCAGTTTATCAGACATATTTGGAGTAATCTTTTTCAATTTCATTACCCTAAATGACGACATCGGAACAGAAACTGTTGGTTATTTCATATTAGAATTATTAATCATACTCATCCTCACATTTGTAGCAACGTTGGGACTAGCCTTTCTATTAAGCAAAATCACACATCATGTCAAATTCATTCCAATCATACTAAGCCTCGTATTGATTTATGCCATAACAAAAGTGTATCATTTACCCGGTTTGATTTTCATACTTCTTTTTGGAATCTTTCTTGGAAACCTCGATGAGCTCAAAAACAATAAATTTATCCACAAACTAAAACCAAAACTTTTAAACAAAGAAGTCCATAAATTCAAAGAACTAACCATCGAAATTGCATTCCTGATAAGAGCATTATTTTTTCTGTTATTTGGATTTTTAATAAACACCCAGGAACTATTAAACACCAAAACCATCGTGTGGGCAGTTGCCATTTGTTTCGGAATATTTACATTGCGCTATCTCTCGCTAAAAGTCTTCAAACTAAACATCAAACCCGGTTTATTTATAGCCCCAAGAGGTCTAATTACGATCTTACTTTTCCTTTCAGTACCTCTCACTCAAGCCACAGAATTAGCCAATAATTCATTGATCATTCAGGTCATCATCCTTTCGGCATTAGTGATGATGTTTGGACTTATGGCTACCAAATCAACTGTTGGAAATGATTTAGAAGCTTAAAAATTTATTTTTTAGGAGCAGAAACATCAGGAATTATCAGAAACATCAGTCCCGCTATCCGTTTCAATCTTTTGTGCCGAACCCCGGCACAAAAGGATTTCCACTACTATCGGGGCTAAAGACAATCATCTTGCATTTTTGCAATCATTTACAATCAGAATCAAGTTCAGGTTACTATAATTTCTTTAAGTTTGTAAAAACAAATAATCCGTGATTTCAACACGTTTTAAACCTTAAAATAATGACTTTTACCAAAACCACCGAACAATCTTCAAAATACGAACATCTTGAAAAAATGTCTGTTCAAGAACTATTAACCAACATTAATCAAGAAGACAAAACCGTTCCGCTAGCTGTCGAAAAAGCTTTGCCACAAATAGAAACTTTAGTTACCGAAATTGTTGCCAAAATGAAACAAGGCGGACGCTTATTCTACATTGGAGCAGGAACATCAGGCCGTTTAGGAATATTAGACGCCTCCGAATGTCCTCCTACTTTTGGAGTCCCTTTCGATCTAGTTGTCGGAATCATAGCTGGTGGCGACACTGCCATTCGCAAAGCCGTAGAAAACGCCGAAGACAATGCTACTCAGGCATGGAAAGATTTACAGGCATTTAATGTAAACAAAAATGATGTTGTAGTTGGTATTGCAGCTTCTGGAACAACTCCTTATGTTATTGGAGGTTTGCAAGCCTGCAACGAAAATAACATTAGCACAGGAAGTATTTCCTGCAATGCTGGAAGCCCACTTTCGCAAACCGCAAAATTCCCAATCGAGGTTATCGTAGGTCCTGAATTTGTTACAGGAAGTTCCAGAATGAAAGCCGGAACTGCCCAAAAATTGGTACTGAATATGATTACGACTTCAACGATGATCCAGCTTGGAAAAGTAAAAGGCAATAAAATGGTCGACATGCAATTGAGCAACAACAAATTGGTTGACCGCGGTGTAAAAATGATCATGGGTGAAATTCCAGTAACCTATGAAGAAGCTTCTGAATTGCTAAAAACTCATGGAAGCGTACGTAAAGCTGTAGATTTTTATAACAAACAATAATAACTAGCCCCAAAGAACCATGAAAAACCTAATTATTTTATTTACTTTATTTATTTCTGTAACAGCATTTTCACAAGAAATTACAATTAAAAAAAATCGTTTTTATGCAGAAGGAAAAAAATTGTCAAACAGTGAAGTCAAAGCATTATTAGCATCAAATACTGAAGCATTAACCCTTTACAAATCATCAAGAACCAAAAGCGGCGTTGGAGGTTTTTTGCTTGGATTTGGAGGAGGATTAATCCTTGGCGACTTAGTTGGGGGAGCAACAGCAGATGTAAAATATCCTACAGCTTCAACTTATATTGGCTTAGCTTGTTTAGCTACTTCAATTCCTGTTTTATCTGGAAGAACCAAAAAAAGAGATCAGGCAATCGCTCTTTATAACAATGGCTTAAAAAAGTCAGCTACAAATGACTCCGATTTTGAACTAAATATAGTCGCTAATCAAAACGGTTATGGCTTACAACTTCAATTTTAATAATAATGGCAAACAAAGAATTATTAGCAAAAGGAATTAAATATTTAACAGGCGCTTTACCATTGATGTTCATTGGTCCATCAGTGATTTATAATGCGTTTATGAACCAGCATACCAATTGGCATTACTTGGTTTTAGGCATTGGAATTGTTGCTTGTTTAGCATCAATATATTTGATGTTTGCAGGTTTAAAAATAGTAATGAAAGGCATATTTAACGACTAATTTGTATCTTTACAAAAATTGCAATTATGGATATTCAAGCGGAAATAAAATGGATTCATCAAGAAATTGATAAAGTAAAAGACCCTACTTTTATTGAAAAAATGAAACATCTTTTACAATCAATAAATAACCCTTCCAAAACAACAACTGCAGAATACAATGTGGATATTGAAAAGGCATTGGAAAGCATTCAAAATGGAGATTTTTATAGCGAAGATGAAGCCAAAGCAATTTCAAAAAAATGGGGAAGGAAATAATCTGGTCTTATGATGCTCTGAATCAGCTGGAAGATATTCATTTTTATATTTTTTTCGAAAGTAAATCGATCCATGATTGCCGATAAAGTTGCTGAAACCATTTTTAACAGTACAGAAATTCTAAAAACTCAACCCGAAATTTTCAAACTCGACACTCAAAAAGTCAATAATGACGGAAGTTTTAGAATTTATTACGTTTATGATTATAGCATTTCTTATCGAATTACTGACAATTCTATTCAAATTCTCCGCGTGAGACATAATGCACGCAAATCCAAAAAACTCCCATGGAAGACCTAATACACATCCAAAAAACATTTGAAAAAATCACTTACATCGGTAAAAAAATAAACAATCGTGAATTTGAAGATTGTGTTTTCAAAAACTGTGATTTCTCAAATAGCGATTTTTCTAATAATACTTTCATGGATTGCGAATTCATAGAATGCAATTTATCGATGACACAATTGGGTGGTTCAAGCCTGAAAACAGTTTTCTTCAAAAATTGTAAACTGATGGGAATTCAATTTCAATCGTGTATGGATTTTTTATTTAATGTGCAGTTTCAGGATTGTGTTTTGGATTATAGTTCTTTTGCCAATAAAAAAATGCCAAAGACCAAATTCAATTCTTGTTCTTTGAAAGAAGTTACTTT
>NZ_DATIDY010000014.1:0-5211 GCF_035456085.1 Flavobacterium sp. | reverse complement strand
TCAAAAGACCACTGCTAACAGCCACTACAACGGATTTGAGCATTGGGCTTAATCGAAAGATGGTTTTGTATTTGGGATGATTTGGCAAATCCGAAAATAGGGCTTAATTTAACCCCAAACCCGCTGTAGTGCCAAGACGTTGGTGGCAAGTTGAGCCGAAATTACGCAGATAATTTCGATTTGAAAATAAAGTTCTCAACTCGCAGGAAATTTCCAAAGCAGAAGCGTGATAATTGGAATCGCCAGCAGAAACTTGAAAAAATTGAAACCTGAAAAGCAGAAGCGTGAAAGTCTGAATCTTCAAACAGAAACTTGAAAATTGGAATCTGAAAAGCAGAAACTTGAAAAGTTTTTTTTCGCAGAAATTAAAAAGTGAATAATTAAAAATAATACGTCGAAAATTGCAAACCGAAAATAGGAATTTAAAAGTTGGATTGTGCCAACAGAAGCGTAAAAAATTTGCGGTTTAATTGTAATTTCGACTAAACAACCAGCCACCAACACACGCTACAAGCAATTTGGGGATTTGGTTTAATGGAAAAATTGGTTTGTATTTGGAAGATTTGGCTAATCCGAAAGATAACGCTGATTTAACCCCAAACTGCTTGTAGCGCGAGAACGTTGGCAGTAATTGTATCGCAGAATGAAGAAATTTACTCCAATTAACATATAAAAAAACACTTTTAAAAGTTAAATCTATATTGTATATTATACTATCTATTGTATATTTGGTTAATTAACGTACTTTTGTAAAAAATAATCATGGCAACACTACAAAAAATATTAGCACCTGCAAATTGGGAACTTACTTCTCCAACTGAACGCTTATATACATCAGACCATGTTATTGATGCCTATCTTACAGGCAAAAATGAGGCATTAGAGCAAACAGAAAAATTAATTATTGATAAATTAAAAACCAATATTAATAACTCTGGTTCTCATACAAATGAAATATTAAAACATCTAAAAAAACAAAAGTTTAATCCAATTGGGGCTTATTTAAAAATAAACTCATGGGATGATTTTTCTATTTTATTAATTTTACCTGAAAATGAATTTTTAAGTGATAAAATCTTTTCTGTTTACGATTATCTTACAAATTTGGAGGACAGTGTAAGTTCCGAATTTTACAAACTAAATGTTAGTATCTATGATACTGATGGAGAGATTGATGATAATTGTATTAAAGCAGACGGTTTTAATTTAAAACACAAATCTTCAAAGTAAAATATGAGTAAAGAACATGCAAAACATAATGAAGATGTTTGTGATTTTCTTATTGCAGATGGAAAATTTACTGATTGGATTGTTACTACTTCTTTTTATTCTGCGTTGCATTATGTACAACATGAAATTTTTCCTTTAACTGAAAACGGAACTACGTATCCACATTTTAATACTTATTATAATTCAGTATTAAAAAGTAGAAGGATTTCTAAACATGAAGGCACAAAACAACTTGTTAGAACTCATATTCCAACTTGTTTCTCCTATTATAGATGGCTTTTGGATGCTTGTATGAATGCAAGATATTCGAATTACAGAGTATCTACAGCTAAAGCAAATCTTGCAAAGACAAATTTAGATGAAATAAAAAAACATCTTAAAAAATAGGTTAAAAAACATCTTTATCTATAATTACAACTACTGCCAACACACGCTACAAGCAATTTGGGCAATTGGCTTAATAGAAAAATAGTTTTGTATTTGGGATGATTTGGCAAATCCGAAGAATGGGCTTAATTTAGTCCCAAACCCGCTGTAGTACCAGAACGTTGGCAGTAATTGTAACCGAAAAATGACTAAAGAAGAATTTAAAACATTTTGGACTCTAACCTATCCTGACACGATACCAATTTCGTATCTATTTAAAAACGATTATACTCAAAAATGGTTCAGAATCCATAGTTTGCCTGAATCGAAACGATATCCTGAAAGTGAAAATGAATGGGAAATTTTATTGGGAAGACAAAATCAAATAATCACTGACTTATTTGGCGAAAACGAAAAAATTTTACTTGTAACGGGTGAATATAATTGGGGCGAACGAGCGACTTTCATTACTGACGAAGAAGAAGTTTTTAAACCTTACAAGTTTTTGAGACTTGATAACATAGATATGTTTGAATATAACTCAGATGATTATGATAAAGGAGAAATTTATAGACCTGCATTTGCCGAAATAATTTGGAATTTAAATCACTATAACAATTTGCTTAGAGAAATCGCTATCAACAATGTAAGTGCTTTTTTTGTTTCAATTGTCAAAAATATAATTGTAGTTCCTTATGATGGAGGGATTGACTTTATTTTTAAAGACAGTGAAACAAGAGATTTTTATAAAGAAAAATATAAAGATTGGTTATCGGAACGTGAAGACGGATTGTGAAGGACGAACGAAAAACAACTACTGCCAACAGCTACTACAACGGATTTGGGCAATAGGCTTAATGGAAAAATGGTTTTGTATTTGGAATGATTTGGCAAATCCGAAGAATGGGCTTAATTTAGTCCCAAACCCGCTGTAGTACCAGAACGTTATGCGGGAGTTATGCCGAAATTACGCAGATAAAAACAATTAGAAAATAAATTGGTTTCCGCAAGAAGTTTACAATGCGGAAGCGTGAAAGTTGGAATCGCTAACTGAAGTCGAAAAGTTGGAAGCTGACAATTGACAGACGAAAAACTGAAGTGTAAAAAGTAGAAACGCGGAAAGCGGAAACGTGAAAATTGGAATTTGAAAAGCAGAAACTTGAAATTTTTTGCGCAGAATTTATAAATCGAAAAGTAAATAATTGAAAATAAAACGTTGAAAATTGCGAACCGAAAAGCAGAAACGTGAAAATTGGAATGTGCCAACAGAAGCGTAAAAAATTTGCGGTTTAATTGTAATTTCGACAAAATAACCCCCGCATAACAGCCACTACAACGGATTTGGGTATTTGGCTTAATGGAAAAATGGTCTTGTATTTGGAAGATTTGGCAAATCCGAAGAATGGGCTTAATTTAATCCCAAACCCGCTGTAGTGCCAAGACGTTATGTGGGAGTTGAAAAAAGAAATTTACTGCTAAAATCACGTTTTTTTAAAAGCGAATTGTTGCGCAGAAAATCGAAATACAGAAACCTAAAATTAGAGTTTTAATTGAAAACTTGAATGTCGGAGTTTCTAAACTGAATCCGAAATGCAAAACTTGAAAAGCAGAAACTTAAATTTCAGGGTTTCTAAACTGAATCTGAAAAACAAAACTTAAAAATTGGAGTTTTAAATTAGATTGCGAAAATTGGAACTTAAATATTGAAGTTTCATTGAGAATAAAAAATAAACAATCGTTTTGGGTGCCAACTGAAACGAAAAAGGGAATAAAATTTAGCCGAGATTTGGGCAAGAATTAGGTTTTTAATCTGCCAAGATAAGGCTGAAAATCGATTAATAATTGGGAATATCGGCTAGAAACAACCCCCACATAACAGCCACTACAACGGATTTGGGCATTGGGCTTAATGGAAAGATGGTTTTGTATTTGGGATGATTTGGCAAATCCGAATATAGGGCTTAATTTAGTCCCAAACCCGCTGTAGTGCCAAGACGTTAGTAGCCATTTTAAAACCAAAATAATGAAATTGAAGTTTTGTATATTTATTATTTCGATATTTACTTTTCAAGCTTGTGAAAAGAAAGCAGACGAAAGATTTACCAAAACTTGGTACGATACAGAATATGTAATTCCTGGAAAAACAATTTTAACCATCAATTCAGATTTTACTTTTAAATATAATGCGAGAGGTTGTGAATGGCATTCAATTTCAAAAGGCAAATGGTCATTTATAGGCGACACAATTGAATTAAATAGTATTCGTATTGACACGTGTTACAATATGTTTCCTTTTGCGGAATGTATTAAGTTTGGAGAATATAATAACAAAAAAATCCCAACAACTATTCCGAATTGTACTGCCGAAAGCGGAACTGACTATGTTCTTTTTAATAAAGAGAAATTTTATCTCAAAAATGATTCTTTAGTTTATAAGCGAAAAGCAAATTCAAATTGCTCAGATTCGTTAAGAATAGTTTTTGCGAAAACGGAAAAAAGAAGAAAAAACGGCTACTAACAGCTACTACAACGGATTTGGGCAATAGGCTTAATGGAAAGATGGTTTTGTGTTTGGAATGATTTGGCAAATCCGAAGAATGGGCTTAATTTAGTCCCAAACCCGCTGTAGTAGCGGGACGTTGTGCGATATTAACCCAAATAATAACTAAAAATGAAAATAAAATCACTGTTTTTCTCTATCTTTTTACTAACGATTTTTACAGGATTTTCTCAAACTAAAAAACTTATTGGTTTTGGTAATGCCAAAATCGGAATGTCAATTTTAGAATTTAATAAAACATTTGATAAAAAAATTAATAATGCAAATCAATGGATAAGTGACGGTTCTAGATCACTATATATAACAAATCAAATCAAAATTGATGATGTTGAATATACCTTTTACAATAGAAAATTAATTCAAATCAAATGCGGATTTAATGAACAATTATATAATGGTCTTGTAAAAATATATCAAATTGATTATAAGAAAAAAATATCTAACAACCATCAGTTTTTTAAATTCAAAAACACTGAAAAAAATATAATTTGTATAGGAATTAAAAATATTGAATTAGTGATTTATGATAAAAGCTTAAGACCTGCAAAAAAAACAGCCATTTCTTTGATTTTTAATTGTGAATCAATATTAGAGTTAGATAAAATTGAAAATTTTGAAGGATTATAAAACAACATAAACTAAACATATTATTGTAAAAAAATAATATCAAAACAAAAAAACAAATTCTTTTAAATTTATATTTTATGGCATTTATTATAGGTCAAAAAGTTATATACACATCTGTAGGTGGTAAAAAAGAAAACGCCACTATTCTTTTAAGAAAAATAGACTTCCCTAACGGTCAGATTGATACATTCAACATAAAAGGTGGTTATTTTGATTATCAAATTTCTTTAGAACGGAACGGAGAATTAATCGAGACATTTTGTTTAGAAAAAGAGCTATCTTAACATCGCACAACAGCTACTCCTATGTAAAGCATCGTAAAGTTATTCACAACTTTTGAGAGGGTTATATGTTGGTTACTTTTCGAGTATAGAATTCCGTTCCAACGGCTTGTTGAAAAAGTTGGAGACAACTTTTTGTCTGCCGAA
>NZ_DATIDY010000013.1:0-14556 GCF_035456085.1 Flavobacterium sp. | reverse complement strand
TCTTTTTGCAGGTTTTTTTCCCCGTCAGCGGAATTTCCAAAGGCATGCGAAGCTTCACCAAATCCGGATAACCCTTTATTGGTAATCAGTTCAACGAAATACCAGCTTCCTCTTTGGTTAACTTTTACTGTATAGACTTTAATTTCAGCCACCAACAGCTTATTTCCGGAAGTTGACTCTGTATGGAAATCGGGCAAAACGGTCATTGCTGAAGGAACCAGCGGTAAAACAGCTCCCATTCCGGCAATTTTTAAAAACGATCGTCGTGAAGAATTGGATATATTCATTGTCTCCTTATTTTAAACTTAATTCTCCAATACCAATCCCATTTTCACCGCCCACGCTATAAAGCAAGTACCATTTGCCTTTCTCTTCAAAAAAGGCAGGATCGCGAAGTTCACGTGCCAATCCATAATAGGAACCCGCATCTGAAGCTTTAATTGGCAGCTTGACACCTTCATAATCTTTTGCTGGTTCGGCAACAATAACCGGAGCAGTGGGCGTCCAGTCATTCCAATTATCTGTCAGTTTAATTTTAGAGAGCAGAATACTCTCTGGTTTGTCGCCTATTTTGGAGTAGAAAACCAATAAATTATCACCTTCCACTTTTAGGGCTGAATGTCGGAGGTAATTTTGCTTGTTCTGAATTTTATCAAATGGGTTGGGGCCTTCCTTAAATGTCAAACCTCCATCTTTTGAACGGTAGAATTGACCTGCTCTGGCTACGGCATAACGGGTTCCTTTCCAGTCAAAAACTCTAAAATACGACTCCCCTAAAACAGTTGTATCTGCATTAAAATGGATACCATCAACAGAAGTTGCCCTTAGCGAATACTGCCCTTTTTTGCCTTCGTGACTCAACGGGCAATGAAAGTACAGTACCAGACGTTTATTGGCCTCATCAATGTGAACATCCGGCGAAGCAATATGCGCATTCGAAAGATAAACTTCCCCTTTATTTTCCGAATTTGCCTTTCCTGCAGCCTCTTGACAGCGACAGTCAGTCGTTTTCAAACTGCCGGGCTGATATATTTTCCAGGGTCCTTTTAAATCATCGGCATAAGCCAATCTGATGTATTTGCCCTGATGATGCGCAAAATACAGGTAATATTTTCCCAATTTGTTAGGTAACCATTCAGGAACTTTAATGAGCGAAGGCCCATTGATATCCTCGCCGTCAGCGCCAAGCATAGCTGGAGTAATAATTGGATTTGTATCGAATCGCTTAAAACTGATTTTCTCCTGAGCCTCAACAGATATAGTTACTAAAAGGATTAAAATTAAGCTGTGTATTTTCATTTTTTTCGTTTTACAATTTAGTGTCTTCTTCAATAAAATCTTTAAAAGCCCTTGCCGTCTCTTCCAAAATTTCAGGAGAGGTGGTAGTGGCATCATCTGTTTTTACATGAAAAAAAGGATGAGCATACGAAACTCCTGCAAATCTTTTGTATCCTTTTTTGGCTACATAAACAAGTTCTCCACCTGGATTTTCATTAGCCAAAACCTTCACCGCATTGATTGGGGCAAATGCATTATTGAATGATTTATTTACCGGATCGTTATAGAAGAATCTCCGTTTTGGATCAACATTGGTTTGTTTGACTAATCCTGAGGCAGTGTTTTTGTATTCCAAAGTTGCTGCTCCCGCACCGAAGTGAATCCATAAGTGCGTTTTTTCTACTGGCGGTGCATTTTGTTCCAAAAATTCGTGCGCTCCCTTAAAAGCATGTTCATGGCCTGAATTACCCGTAAACACAAAGGTATAATTCGATTTTTGAGAAGCGGCCCATTTGGCCAATGAAAGCCAGACAGCGATACCCGAACCACGCTCTCCGCCGCAAGTAAACCAACCGCTGATGGGCGTTGAAACTACAATATACTTATCGCCCTTACCAATTGTGCCATACACATTGCGACCTTTTACATCTTTAAAAGTGCCATTAATGGCCAAGTTTACCGGTTTGCCGTTTTTTACAAAAGCCAATGCCTTTGCACTGTCTTTGGGTGCTATTAAAATAATTGGGACTTTCCATGGTTCTTGTTCTTTGTTGGTATTGTATGCTTCTATTTCGCCAGACTGATTATCGGTAATGGCGACGATTCCTTTAACGCCCAGATTAATAATCGAATCGATATACGTTTTTGGATTGGCTCTTTGTTGTTTTAACGGCAAATGAATTAGTGCGATATTGCTTTTGTATTGCGCTTCAGCATTGCCTGCATCAACTAAAGCGCCAGTCACATTCCGGTTTGCTTTCTCGTCAACCCACCATAACGGAAAAGCTTTTATAATATCCTTTCCGCTAGACAGCGACACTTTCTCCGGAAAGAACTGCCGAATAGGAACTTCTTGGTATTTTACGTTATATCCATAAGAAGCCAGTTCCTTGCCCAACCAATCCGAAGTAGCCAAATCCGTTGGTGTTCCAGTTCTGTGTTCGCCAAGCGAAACATATTTTTGGACAGTTGAAAACAGTTCCTTGCCATTAAAATCGGCTTCCTGCTTGTTTTGGCTTATTGCTGTGAGACCGGATAACAGCGAAGCCACAATGAATGAATATTTTGATTTCATGTATTTTTTCTTGTTTGTATTTAACCCTAAACGGCATTGGGGCTATTGTTTTTTTCCCACGCAGATTCAGCAGATTGAGCAGATTTTTATGGTATGGCATAAAAAGAGTCAGACAGAATTAAGCGGTTCAAATGACCATGCTTCCGAATCAAAGAATCTGCTCAATCTGCTGAATCTGCGAGCTAAATTTAGCCCACAGATTTTGCAGATTAATTCTATCTCACAGCACAGTTTTGTCATTCCGAGGAACGAGGAATCGCATTCAGTATTCGGCTGAAGTACGTTCCCTGCTGTTGAGATTCCTCGTTCCTCGGAATGACAAACTAGCGTGATATGCTGGAGTTTCAATCATTCTGGTTGTCCAAATAGCTACGTATTTTTTTTAGAACCTACAGAGAAATCTGGATTTAATACCGAGTCTATTCTTTTTTATTATCTGCGCTATTTTATCTTCTTAATTACAGGAAGCGTTTCAGCCGTCAAATTATTTCGAAGTTCCTCAGATGGCAAATACAAGCGAATGACTAAACTTGCTTTTTTGACATTCGTTATCGGAAGCCAATTCTCGGCTTTTTCTGAAGCTGACAAATTGATTTTATACGAAGTGCTATCGGCCTCATATTTTACGTTTTCCTGATTATAACCGTATTTGTTGATTGGGTTTTTAATCAAAAAACCATTTTCGTCATAAGCTGTGATGCTCCAATATTTAGCGTCCAATTTTTTTCCGCTAATCACATAATCCGATTTAGTGTCTATTGCGTTTCCATCACTATCGGTGCTTGCGCTTAAGTAGATCACTTCTTTTTTAGTCAAAGCATAAGTCCCGTAAACCGCCACTTGGGCTACTGTCAACAAATCGGCTGTGTTGAGATCTTTGTCCTTATCAACAGTTTGCCAACTGCCAATGGTGCGTTGTGAACTATTTTTTCCGGATTTAATATTGTAAAAACCGATTCCGCTTCCTAAAATTCCCGCTAGTATGACCAAAGCCAAACCAAGGGCTATCTTTTTTATTTTTTGATTTAAAGCCATTTCGTTTATTTTTTAGTTAATTTATTGCTTCGCTAACTTTTCGACGGTAACGCCATGTTGCAATTCGGAAAGTTTTTGTACCGGATACGCTTTTGAAACCAAATAACGAAACAGAATTAAGCCTTTTGTTGTTGGACTGTAAATGATTTTCTCCTTCGGAATATTTTTTAATACTGCTGCCGTGCTTCCTTCAGGAGCCAAATAATACTCGAATTTGGCTTTTACCTTTTCTTCATTTTCAACAAAATAATTCGTTGTGTTTTCCTGATATGCAGAAATAGACCAATAAGTCGAATCCGGAACAATGCCTGAAATTTTCAGCACCTCATCTTTTAAATCATAATTGATGGTAGAATATAAAAAATCTGGGTTTGGCAAGGGGACAACTCTGCTGTTTTCGGCATTTGGCTGTTCTCCAAATCGTGGAATGTTAATATATTCAGCGTTTTTTGAGGCAAATCTATTTTGAACGTAATAAGGCGTAGCCCAAATTGTGGCATAATAAAAAACTACCCCAGTCAAAATGACAACTAGTCCAAAGATGCCTTTTTTAAATATGTTTTTTGTTGTTGACATAGTCTGGCTTATTAAATATCAAAGCTGCCAAATTCGCATTAGGCAGCTTTGAAATGGTTATTACTTAGTTCCTTTGGCCGTTAATTCTGCGGCAGCTTTTTCTTCCTCAGCTTTGGTTTTGTGTATTCTTTTTAAACGAACATCAGACCAGTCTATTAATGGATACAGGTTATTTTTCTTTGCCTGCTCATCAAACAGTTTTTTCAGTTCGGCTAATTTTTCTGGGTGTTTTTTGGCCAAATCTTTTCTTTCGTTGAAATCTTCATTGATGTTGTATAATTCCCAAACATCTTTGTCAAAATCTGGAATTAGAGGATTTGTTTGTGATTTATCAGCCAATATTCTGTTCAATTCAAACGAGTTTGGATGATGAGCTGCTGCCGCTTTCCAACCATCACTGTAAATAGATCTGTTTCCAAAAATGTAATAATGCTGAATTTTGTGGGATGAAACCACATTAGCATCATTAAAAGAATTATAAAACGAATATCCTTGAATGGTATCTTGTTTTATTCCTCTTATGGATTCAGGCGCTTTTATTTTCAAAAGATCAAGAGTTGTAGGTAAAACATCAATTACGTGGCTGTATTGAGTTCTGATTCCGCCTTTTTCTTTAATTTCTTTTGGATAATAAACGATCAAAGGATTGTGCGTTCCTCCTTCTGAGTTGGCATCTTGTTTCCAGGATTTAAATGGAGTATTGGTTGCCTGTGCCCATCCCATAGGATAATTAGGTTTCGTTTGAGGTGTACCAATTTCGTCGATTACCTTTAAGTTATTTTGCAATGCCTGCTCTTCTGATGCATTTTCTGCATAGGTTTTTGGGGTGGCAACCCCTTGCAGCCTTCCTTCTTGACTGGCTCCATTATCCCCAATTATGGCAAAAATAACAGTGTTTTCCAATTGATTTGATTCTTTCAGATAATTAACCAATCTTCCAATTTCATAATCGGTATAAGTCAAATATCCAGCATAAACTTCCATAAATCTAGAATAGACTTTCTTTTGGTCTGGAGTTAATTTTTTCCAATCAGCAATAAGCGAATTGCGCTCGGGCAATTGGGCATTGGCAGGAATAACTCCTAATTTCTTTTGATTGGCAAGTGTTTTTTCGCGGTAAGCGTCCCATCCATCGTCAAATTTTCCTTTATATTGGTCACTCCATTTTGCTTCTACCTGATGTGGAGAATGAACAGCAGCCGGAGAATAATACAAAAAGAACGGTTTTCCAGGTGCCGCTTTTTGTTGTTTCTGAATATAACTGATTGCCTTATCGGTAATTTGCTCGCTAAGATGTCTTCCGTCTGGAGTAATGTGTACTTGGTCTTCTACCAAATCGGGTTTGTACTGATCGGTTGCAGAACCTAAGAATCCAAAGAAGTGTTCGAATCCTTTTCCGGTTGGCCATCTGTCAAAAGGACCTGCGTCTGTTGCGTCTTCATCGGGAGTTATGCCATATTTACCAACGGCAAAAGTATTGTATCCTCTGTCACGCAAAATCTCGGCAATGGTTCCGTTTTTTGCAGGCAGTCTTCCGTCCCATCCTGGGAAACCAGCAGAAGTTGCGATATGCGAAAACCCTCCAACATGCACTTTATGGGAATTGCTTCCTGTCAATAATGCCGAGCGCGTAGGCGCACAAATCGCCGTGGTGTGAAAATTGGTGTAACGTAATCCGTTGTTGGCTAAGTTCTCCAATACAGGAGTATCTATTTGTCCTCCAAAAGCACTGGAAGCACCAAATCCAACATCATCCAAAATAATCCAAACCACATTTGGAGACCCTTTTGGAGGTGTTACCGGCTCAGGCCAATATTCTTTGGACTCGGCCAATGTTTTGCCGATAACCCCTTTGTAATGGGGGTTAGGCTGATTTTGCGCAAAGCCAAATTGGGCTGCTAGCAAAGCCACAATCAAAAGCCTTTTCTCCTGACCTTTGATGATACTAGTGTTTCTGATTTTTTTCATATTTTTTTTGATTAAAAGAATCAGGCCTTTTCTATTATAAAAGACCTGAGTCTCAGATTAAAAATTAATTCACTTATCTAATTTCTTTTGATAAAATAATCGTTATTCCCACCCAGGGTTTTGGGTTAGTTTTTTATTTCTTTCAATTTCAACTTGAGGAATCGGAAATAAATAATGTTTTGCCGCCACGTTCGTTTTTCCTGCTTCTTGGAGATTTTTAAGCAACGTGCCGCGTCCTTCCGGTCCAACGCCGGTAACTTCACTTCCAATTTCACGAATAAGGTCAAAAGTTCGTTGATATTCGCCAACAAGTTCTAACCTTCTGTCAAGATAAACTGCCTCACGGAATTGATCCTTTGTCAATCCAGGCGTGAGATCAGCCAAGCCCGCTCTTTTTCTTATCCTATTTAGCGAAGCATATGCTTTGGCAGTTGGTCCATTCAATTCATTCTCAGCTTCTGAATGAATCAATAGTATTTCGGCAAAACGAATTATATTGGCATTAGCTTCAGATTTTCCGGTGCTTGCATAATTTGGATCCCAATATTTATTGAAATAAGGAATAGAATCACCCGGAACTTTAGCATCATAAAGTTTTCCATACCATTTCCCATTCGTTGGACTTTTGAATTTGGTCACAAAACTTACATTACGTCTTTTGTCTTTAGGCGTATATAGTTTGTAAATGCTGAAATATTTGTCAGTTCCTTTGGTATAAAAAGGCACCATATCAGCATACACCCCTTTGAGACCAGGTATCCCTGTCGCGATAGCTCGGTTGGTTAGCGCGTTGCTTAAATTGGCGGCCGTATTAAACTGAATCGAAAAAATATGTTCGCTGCTATTTTTATAAGCTGGCAAAAACACCTGTGAATAGTCGCTTAATAAAGTATAACCATAACTGCCATTTATGACTTCTTCGGCTGTAGCGACAGCATTTGCCCAATCTCTCTTGGTAAGATATACTTTAGACAACAATGACTTGGCTGCGCCTTCGGTAGCTCGTCCAACTTCTGGAGCAGAACCATTTTTGAAGGAGTTTACGGATTCCTTTAAATCTGTGATTATTTGCGCATAAACCTCATTTGCAGGAGCACGTTGCACTTGAAGTTCATCAATTGGAAGTTGAGTTTGATCGGTCAATACCAATGGCACGTCCCCAAATTGTCTAACTATATTGAAGTAATACAAAGCACGCAAGAAGCGGGCTTCGCCAAGCAATCTGCTCTTTAATTTTTCATCCATTGCTATTCCAGGAATTCTTTCAATAGCAGCATTAGCCATATTTATAGCCGCATAATGTTGCTGCCAGCTTTCTGCTCCACGAATTAAAGATGCAGAATGAGTTAAAGCTCCAAGCGACCTAGCATCTGGATTTGTAGCACCAGGACCGGGACTCACATCATCACTCATAAAATCCAGTCCGGTATAATATAACGGATTATAAATAGGCTGTGCAGAAGTATCATTCTGATTTAAGTGATAATAGATCGCGTTGACCGCCGCTATAGCATCATTGGCTGTTTTGTAAAATTGGTCCGGCGAGATAAATGATTTTGGGTCTTCATCGAGTGAAGCACAAGATGCTAATCCAAGCGAGATAGCAAAAAGTAAAATACGTATATTTTTCATTTCTAATATTTTTTTTAATTTTTAAATATCAAAAAGTAACACTAAGGCCACCTAAAACTGTTCTAGTTCCGGGATAAACACCTGTGTCAACTCCTGAATCAGTAGTGTTTTGCGCGTTTCGATTCACATCTGGATCATAACCAGAATAGCTCGTTGCGGTAATCGGGTTTTGGGAAGCAATGTAAATACGTGCATTAGAAAGCCCTAATGAGGTTGATACTTTCTTAGGCAAAGTGTAGCCTACAGAGACACTCTTTAATCGGAGATACGAACCGTCTTCGACATAGCGATCGGATAATACTACAGCAGGATCTTCTACAGCACGATGGACATTGGTATCTGTATTAGTAGGTGTCCAACGGTCTAACAATGTGGCATAGGCTCCTGTAAAACCCGTTCCTAACTCATAATCGGCCGCTGACCTGTTGAAAATTTTATTTCCATAAGATGAGTTAAAGAAAAGAACGATATCAAAATTTTTGTAACGGAAAGTGTTCGTCAAACTTGCCAGAAAGATTGGTTCAGAATTCCCTACAATCGTTCTGTCATCAGCCTGTGTGATTTTCCCATCATGATTCAAATCTTTGAATTTTTGAGTCCCAGGCTTCGTATTGGCAATTGGAGAAGCTGAAAAATCATCTCCTTCCTGAAACACTCCATCATATTTATACATGTAGAATGATCCTAAAGGTTCTCCCACTTTTACAATTCCCGACGGAATGTTAGGCGTTGCTGGGTTAACAGGAATATAAAAATCAGTTCCGTTGCCCAGGCTCAATACTTTATTGCGGTTAGCAGAAAAAATAAGGTTGGTAGTCCATTCAAAATCGCCCACAAAATTCAATGTTTTCAAACCTAATTCAACACCTTTATTTTCAACTGATCCTAAGTTCTGAAAGGCTGTATCTAATCCTGAGGTATAAGGAATCGGCACTTCTAATAATAAGTCGTCGGTTTTTTTGTAATAGACGTCGGCTGTTAGGCTTACGCGATTGTTGAAGGCAGAAATATCCAACCCAGCATTATATTGAGTTGTTGTTTCCCAGCCAAGATCAGAATTTTCAAAACTGTTTGGTGCAAAACCAGTTACCTTCGTATTTGCAATTACATAAGGAAAATAGGAAAGCCTCGCTATCGACTGATAAGGATTTATCTCCTGATTTCCAGTCAAACCCGCACTAAGGCGAAGCTTTAATGAATTGATTTCTTTTATTCCTTTCATGAAGTTTTCACCTGTCACATTCCATGCAAAAGCTCCCGAAGGAAATGTACCCCATTTGTTATTTTCGCCAAATCGTGAAGAACCATCAGCTCTGGCTGTGAAAGTAAAAAGATAGCGATCGTCAAATCCGTAGTTAACTCTGGCAAGGAAAGACTGAAGCGCCCATTCGGTAGCATTAGAAGCTGGAGTGCTTATTACGGTACCAGACCCAAGATTGTTATAGGTAAACTCATCACTCGCAAAATTTGATGATCCGGCCTGAAATGATTCGGAATTCATTTTTTGTTGTGTGTATCCAACAAGAACATCAAAAGCATGATTTTCAGCAAACTTCTTTTTATAGCTTATTGTATTTTCATTCAACCAGTTGAAAGATTCCAACGATCCTTTTGAAGCGCTTCCGCCAACGGGGGCTTCATAAAGCGTGGATGGTATGTATTGATTTTGTTTGTTCTCAATAATATCAGCTCCCAGCGTTACTTTTGCCGTTAATCCGTCAATAATTTTGTATTCTCCAAAACCGTTAAGCAGAAAACGCGTCGTATTCGTTTCATTTATTTGTTCGGTCATCGTTGCTATTGGATTTGCCACGGGGGAACCATAATTGCTGTTTGCAGTGAAATTTCCATTCTCATCCCTTACAGGAACAACCGGAACCATTCCAAGTATATTGTTAATCACAGCGAAAGGAGCAACATTTGCATGAGTTTTGCTGCCGCTCAAACTAACACCAAGTTTGAATTTTTGGGTCAAATCATGGTCTACGTTAAATCTTCCAGAGAAGCGGTCAAAACCAGAATTTATAAGGACTCCCTCTTGTTTAAAATAGTTTCCTGAAGCCAAAATTCTTGTTTGTTCATTACCGGAAGTAATCGTAATGCTGTGGCTTTGTATCGGAGCGTCTGCGTATGCTTCAGCCTGCCAATCAGTGCCCTCGCCCAATTCAGAAAGTTGTTCAGGTGTATACAACGGAGCTTTGCCTGAATCTATTAATGCATCATTTTTCAAAGCTCCCCATTCCTCTGCATTCAACACTGGAATTGTGCTGATTACTTTTTGAACCCCATAATAAGCTTCATAGTTAACAGCCAAGTGGCTTTTTTTGGCTCTTTTGGTAGTGATTAAAACCACTCCATTTGCACCACGAGATCCATAAATAGCCGTAGCCGAAGCATCTTTCAACACATCAATCGATTCAATTTCTGAAGGATTAAGACTCGATAGAGGATTTATTGCCGGGCCATTTGTCACGCCTGCATTGGTCGTTCCATTACCATTATACATTGGGAAACCATCAATTACGTAAAGCGGTTCATTACCCGCATTGATTGAAGTTCCTCCGCGGATTCTTATAGAAGTTCCAGCACCAGGCTGACCGCTTGATTGTGTAACCTGAGCACCTGCGACTCCCCCTTGAATAAGTCTGTCTGCCGATAAAACAGGTAATGATTTTAATTCCGTTGGGACAGATGATAAAGAGCCGGTGAAATCCTTTTTCTTTTGGGTACCGTAACCGACAACGAGAACGTCGGTCAACTCTTGCACATCGGCTGATAATTTAATATGAACAGGAGATCCATCGACAGTTACCTCTTTTGTTTTATAACCAACATAATTTACTATTAAAATATAGGGATATCTTTGCCCTGTCTGAAAATAAAATTTTCCCTCTAGATCTGTTTGCACAGCATGTGTTGTCCCTTTAATGTTTATTGAGGCACCAATTATTGGTTCATTTGTTATTTGATCAGTTACTTTTCCTTCGAGTTTTGATTGGATAAGGGGCTTTGTGTTTTGGGCATTAATTCCGACTGAAATTAGAAAAATACCGAGCCATAAAACATTATATAATATTTTTTTCATTACTTTGTTATTGGTTTAATAAATAAGGAGCTTGAAAACTGATACCAATCAATTTTCATTTTCCGTTTAACGATACATTTTTTTAGACCCGCCATTTCTGTTGCCGCAGAAATGGCTTTTTTATTTTACATTCAACACACTATTTTTCTCATTTTATTGCTTATTGATTAGTACTATTTTATCTGAATATTATTAAAAAAAGCATACATCTTACCTTTAAAATAATTTATTGAGAACAGAATAAATTATTTATAAAACATTAGAAAAATGTTATGATGCTATAATCTGAAGACATTAACAGCAACAACACATGCGACAATATGTATCGAATGAAAAGATTCTTGCTGGATCAAATGGGGTATATTTGATAGTCTTCACAGTTGTTTAGTATTAGCTATTAATTTTGTTTTTAAAACTCTACTATATCTATAGACAAATGTAAGTTAAGATAATTAAATATCAAAAACAAAATCCAACTATTTACTAAAAAAATGTTAATCAGTAAAAAAAAACAAAATGAGACTATTATTCAATAGCATTTTAAAACAAATAGTTATGTTTTATTTTTAACGAAAAAGATCCTTATTAGTATAAAAACGGTTTGATGTTTTCTTTAAGATATAGAATGACTTGTTTGCTTCAGAAACATAATAAGTAAGCCATAATTAGTATAATGAGACTCCTTGTTTGGATGAGCTAATGAATATAATTTGAGATGATAATTTATAAATTCTGATTGTATCCGAAGAAAAATCAATCCTTGCTTATTGGAATACTTACCGCATAGGAGTTCAAGTCGCCATTAATTTAGATACAGCAGTATATCGCTTGCTTTTCAGTACCTCTATTATAACAATGCAGTCTGCATTTGTCGCGGTCCTTCTAATTTTAGATTTTCATTTTCGTTAACTATTTGTTTCTGATCTCTGCCAAACGCTTTTCAAGTCTTTTTACCGTTTCTGGTTCTTTTTCGGCCAAATTGTTTTTTTCTCCAACATCCAATGTCAAATCATACAACTGAGGAGAGTTGCTATTTCCTCGTTCAGCATTTGTATTTGTATTAACTTGTCCTTCAGTTGGTGCAATGTATTTAAACCTTTCTTCTACAATGGCATAAGATCCGACAGAATTGGTAACTAGTTCTTTTCTTCCTACTTTGTCTTTTCCAAGCAATGCATTGAGTTGATTTTGACTATCGACAGCTTCTTTAGGCGTATTTTGGCCAATCAAAGCACTGAGACTTGCAATTAAATCTACTTGGCTTATCAGCGCATTGCTTACGCCTGGTTTAACTTTTTCTGAATATCTTAAGATAAAAGGAACACGAGAGCCTGCTTCAAAAATGCCGCCTTTTCTTCCTCTGAGATTCCCTGCAGGATGGTGGTCACCTAATAATTCCACTGACTGATCCTGATATCCGTCATCTACCACAGGACCATTATCACTGCTTAAGATAACCAGTGTGTTTTTGCTCAGCCCATTCTTTTCTAGCGTTTTCAATATCTCTCCCACTGACCAGTCAAATTCAAGCAAGGCATCGCCTCTCGCCCCTAATCCGCTTTTTCCAACAAATCTTTGATTTGGCAATCTGGGAACGTGAATGTCGTGAGTGGCAAAATATAGAAAAAAAGGTTTGTCTTTATTTTTTTCGATATATCCGACAGCTTTATTGGTAAAGATATCAGCCATATCTTCGTCCACCCATCTCGCCGCTTTTCCGCCAGACATATAACCAATTCGTCCAACTCCATTAATGATTGTATAGTCATGACCATGGGAATGCTTTACTTTAAGCAGTTCGGGATGCTCACGGCCAATGGGTTCGTTACCTACTTTGTTATTATAATCTACAATTATTGGATCTTTCGGATCCAGATTCACCACTTTGCTGTTTTCGATATACACTGTTGGAACCCTGTCTCCTGTAGCAGGCAAAATAAACGAATATTTAAAACCAACATCATTTGGAGTTTCTTTTATTGTTGTGTTCCAATCTGGACCTTGGGAATCTCCCAATCCCAAATGCCACTTTCCGACTACAGCAGTTTCATACCCAGCATTTTTGAAAACAGACGCAATAGTTGGCCTGCCGGATTTAATAAGTGCTGGAGCATTTCCAGGCAATATCTTTATTCCTTTTTGTCGCCAAGAATATTCGCCTGTAAGTAGTGAATATCTTGAAGGCGTACAAGTGGCGGCGGTTGTATAGGCTCTTGTAAAAAGAAGTCCATCCTTTGCCAGCTTATCAACATTCGGTGTTTGCAGTTTGTTATTTGGATAGTAGCAATGAAAGTCGCCATAGCCAATATCATCGGCATAAATTATAACTACATTTGGCTTCTGCGCAAACAGATAAGTGGTTTGTAATAGAATTAAAGTGCTTAAAATCAGGTTTTTTGTCATTGGTATACTTCTTTGGTATAGAATTAATTATTTATCGCCTTAACTTTTCCTTTTGTGTTAATCATTTGAAACAATACTCAGATTGGCAAATTCTCCCCCCGAACCATCACCAGTCCATAGACCTATTGCGCCGATTTTTCTGTTATTGAGTTTATTTACTACTAAAGATGGCTTGGCTGAATTATTAACAAACACTTTTACCTCTTTCTCCCCTACTTCGATTCTTGCATGAAACCAGTTGTTGGGATCAGGCTCAGGAGTTACGGCTTTTTCATAAAGTCCATTCTTTTCGTCGCGAAGTTTTTTCCATGGAAAATCGGGATGGCTAATGTATTGCACGGCATGAATGTGTCTGACAGAATCAGAAGTTTTAAAATTGAAAGGCCTGAAATAGACGGCGTCATAAGTTTTGTCATCGGCGCCATGAAAAGCAATACCGATAAAACTTTTCTGCAAAACATCTTTGCCTTTAAGATCAATGTCGATGGCACCTTTTGAAAATTTCACATCTTTTAACCAAACCACTCCTTCTCCTTCCTTTTCATGTACTTTTATGGCACTATAAATTTTGTCTGGAGAGGCGCTTATTTCTCTGTTAACAGCAATCAGCTTATTTTGAGAAAACAACTTACCAAGATCATAGTTGGATTTCTCCACTTTTTGAGCCAATGTGGTTTCTCTTCCAGTAATTCTTTCAGCATTTATTTCAGCCTTTTTGTCTGAAATAGCTTTGAATGCAAACAGCAAAGCAAGCAGACTTATCCCTGCTATGCCTATAATGATGGGTGGCTTTTTCATATATAGATATTATTAACTGAGTTGAATATTAATTTTTAGGAGCAGAAATATTTGAAATTTCATCAACAGTTGTCCCGCTTTCCGTTGCAATATTATGTGCCGAACCCCGGCACATAATGATTTTCACTTCAATCGGGGCTAAGAGACAGCTTTCTGCCTTTTTAGGAATTATCCAAAATATGAATACTGATAATAAGATACCTACAAGGTCTCGAAAAAGACCTTGCAGGAATGTTACTAAAATTTTTGGAGGGAAATCATGCCGATTTCATATTTTTATCCTTATCCTTTTAAGCTTGCTTTGGAAGCATTCAAAGCGTAATTTTTCTTTAATCTAGCCGAAAGTTCTTTTACCGTTTCAGCATATTTAGGGTCTTGGGCAAGATTGGTAAATTCGTCATTGTCGTTTTGATGATCGTACAATTCTACTCCAGCTTTGCCTTCGTCCCACTCGGTGTACCTCCATCTTTCGGTGCGGATGCTTCGT
>NZ_DATIDY010000012.1:0-19080 GCF_035456085.1 Flavobacterium sp. | reverse complement strand
TATCCATGATATTATTGTTGGTTTTGAAGAAGATGAGACGATTCAGGTGATTTTGGGTAGATTGTTGTCTGATAAAAAGGCAACTTTAGCCACGGCTGAGAGTTGTACAGGAGGAAAAATTGCCGAGTTGATAACTTCGGTTTCGGGGGCTTCCAATTATTTTAAAGGAAGTGTTGTGTCTTATGCAACAGAAGTGAAGGTAAACGTGTTGGATGTTTCTAAAGAGTTAATAGAAAAACATAGTGTTGTGAGTGCCGAAGTGGCAAAAGCAATGGCTCTGAATGTGAAAGCATTACTGAAATCGGATTACGCCATTGCAACGACAGGCAATGCAGGTCCGGCAAAAGGCGAGGCTGACGCTGAGGTGGGAACGGTTTACATTGCACTGGCAACACCAAACGAAGTACTTGTTGAAGGGTTTAATTTTGGTCAACCTCGTGAAAAAGTGATAGATAGAGCTTCGGTTAAAGGGCTTGAAATGTTATTGAAAGAAATTTCAAAAAAAGAGCAATAAATATTTTGGTAGATAGGTTTATTTTTCTTTTCTTTGCACCCTGATTTTGAATAACGATAAAAGATAAGTATAATGTCAAGAGTTTGTGACCTTACAGGTAAAAGAGCGATGGTAGGAAATAACGTTTCTCACGCTATGAACAAAACTAAGAGAAAGTTTTCTGTAAACTTAGTTAAAAAGCGTTTTTATCTTCCAGAAGAAGATAGATGGATTACTCTTAGAGTAGCAGCATCTACGATAAAAACAATTAATAAAAATGGAATCGCTGCAGTTTTGAAAAAAGCGCAGTCAGAAGGATTTATTAAATAATCTTTTCCAAAATAAACAAATAGCAAGATGGCAAAGAAAGGAAATAGAATCCAGGTAATTTTAGAATGTACAGAGCACAAAACTAGCGGTGTTGCAGGTACTTCAAGATATATAACTACTAAGAACAAAAAAAATACTCCAGACAGATTAGAGATTAAAAAATTTAATCCAATCTTGAAAAGAGTAACTGTTCATAAAGAAATTAAATAATAAAAATTTTTACTTAAAGTAAAAGTTTTAAAAAACATTAATCATGGCAAAGAAAACCGTAGCATCGTTACAAACATCTTCTAAGAGATTATCAAAAGCCATCAAAATGGTAAAATCTCCAGTAACTGGCGCATATACATTCGTTGAATCTATTATGGCTCCTGAAGAAGTTGATGAATTCTTGAAAAAGAAATAATCATATTACATTTTATAGATAAGCTACTTTCACTTCGGAAGTAGCTTTTTTATTTTCTATATTTACATCTTGAAAGTTTAAAGCTTTTTTCGGACTATAATTAATTAGAAAGTTTATCGTTTTAATTGATTTTTCTTGTTTAAGTTGACAAATGTAAATTCCAAATCGTAAAAATTCCATAGTAAATGAGCTTTTTTAAAAAAATATTCTCTTCAGAGAAAAAAGACTCGGGCCTTAGTGAACAGGCAAAACAATCATTAGATAAAGGTTTAGAAAAAACAAAGTCTTCTTTTTTTTCCAAATTGACCAAAGCAATCGCCGGAAAATCAAAAGTTGATGATGATGTTTTAGATAACCTAGAAGAAATTCTTGTTTCTTCGGATGTGGGAGTCAATACAACTCTTAAAATTATTAATCGAATTGAAAAAAGAGTAGAAGCAGACAAATATCTTGGAACTGATGAACTTAATCAGATCTTGAGAGATGAAATAGCTGGTTTATTATCAGAAACCAATACTGGAGAAGGAACTGAGTTTGTTATTCCAGTAAACACGAAACCGTATGTTTTGATGGTGGTTGGTGTAAATGGTGTTGGTAAAACGACTACAATTGGAAAATTAGCCTATCAATTCAAGAAAGCTGGATTTAAAGTTGTTTTGGGAGCAGCAGATACTTTCCGTGCAGCCGCTATTGACCAATTGCAAATTTGGGCAGACAGAGTTGGAGTGCCAATTGTGAGACAAGAAATGGGAAGTGACCCAGCTTCTGTAGCGTTTGATACTTTACAATCGGCAGTGGCTCAAAATGCTGATGTTGTTATTATTGATACAGCTGGTCGTTTGCATAATAAAATTAACTTAATGAACGAACTTTCAAAAGTAAAACGCGTAATGCAAAAAGTGGTTGCTGATGCACCTCATGATGTAATGTTGGTTTTGGATGGTTCGACTGGTCAAAATGCTTTTGAACAAGCGAAACAATTTACAGCAGCGACCGAAGTTACTTCTTTAGCTGTTACTAAATTGGACGGAACTGCCAAAGGTGGCGTTGTTATTGGTATTTCAGACCAATTCCAAATACCTGTGAAATACATTGGAGTTGGAGAAGGAATTGAAGATTTGCAGGTTTTTAATAAATACGAATTCGTAGATAGTTTCTTTAAATAATAGATTATGGATTTTTTTAAAAATGCAAGTCCAATGTTTTTTTATTTTATAAGTATTGCAGCTTTTGTTTTGGCAAATGTTATAAGAGAAAATAATATTAGCGTTTATTATGCATTGTTGATTGTCGGTTTGGTTTTTTTCTTTTTGGGATTAATGAGAAGGATAAAGCAAAGAAGATAATTTTTCAATATAAAGTTTGTAAAAGAGTCCAATTTATTTGGGCTCTTTTTCTTTTTTTTGACTTTATAAATTAACTTTGTTGTATTAAGAAAAGGTGTTGTGAGACGGTTTACCCTAGCCCTGATTGCAATGGAAATCCTTTTTGTCTCGTTTTTTTCGAGATAAAAAGATTGTAATGGAAAGCAGGAAATTGCTCCAAAAAAAATATAATTTTATGAAAAAAGTATTAAGTGTCTTGATTGCTGTCTTTTTATTAACAGCCTGTAAGCAGAAAATTCAACCGACTGATATTGCTAAAATCAATGGCTATTGGGAAATTGAAAAGGTTATTTTTAAAGACGGAAATGCGAAAAAATATGGTGTAAATGAAGCATTTGATTATTTTAAAATTGACAAAAATAATTCTGGAATTCGAAAGAAAGTAATGCCACAATTGGATGGAACTTTTTTAGTTAATGATACATTTGAAAATGTAAAGATTCGGTTTGCTGATGATCAGACTTTTTTGGACTATAGCACGCCTTATATGAAGTGGAGCGAAGAAGTGTTGACTTTGAACGATAAGGAATTGGTAGTTTTAAATTCAGAAAAAAAAGAATATCATTATAAAAAAACGGGGCCGATTAAGCTCGATGACTATGGCAAAAAGACTAAATAATCAAAGTACTATTGGTGAAGTTTTGAAGCAAATTATTGAAGTAAATAAATTGCAGGCCGGTATGGATGAGATTGACGTCAAAGATGCTTGGCGTAATTTGATGGGAAATGGGGTGAACAGCTATACCAATAATGTGGTTTTAAAAGGTTCTACCTTGTATGTTCAGTTGACTTCGGCGGTTTTACGTGAGGAGTTGAGTCACGGAAAATCGAAGATTATAAAAATGATTAATGAGGAATTACGCAGGGATGTGGTGACAGATGTGATTCTTAGGTAGCAGAATTCAGATGGCAGATTACAGAAAAAAGAAGTCAGAATTATTTAGAATGTATAAAAAAATCCCATTCGATTGAATGGGATTTTTTGTGAATTTGAGTTAGCTTTTTTTAGTTTTTAGCTGATTACTAAAAACTGAATACTGCTAACTTATTAGAACTGCTCTCTACCTGAGAAATGGAAAGCACTTTCGATTGCAGCGTTTTCATCGCTATCAGAACCGTGAACTGCGTTTTCACCGATAGAAGTTGCATATGCTTTACGGATAGTTCCTTCAGCAGCTTCAGCTGGGTTTGTAGCACCAATTAAAGTTCTGAAATCTTCAACAGCATTTTCTTTTTCTAAAATAGCAGCAACAATTGGACCTCTTGACATAAATTCTACTAATTCTCCGTAGAAAGGTCTTTCAGCGTGAACCGCATAAAATGCTTTAGCGTCAGCTACTGTAAGTTGAGTTAATTTCAAAGAAACGATTTTGAAACCACCGTTTGTAATCATTGCTAATATATTTCCGATGTGTCCGTTTTGAACTGCATCAGGCTTAATCATTGTAAAAGTTCTATTACTCGCCATTTTTTCTGTGTTTTAAAATTTTGTGCAAAAATATACTTTTTTTATCGAATGATTTTAGCAAATTATTAATTTAATGGTAAATATCGGATACTAATAACGTTTTTATTTTCTTATACTTTAAAGTACATCTTGTTTTTATAAAAATAGGCCAAAAGAATAGACCATAGACCCACATAAAGCAAAGCGAATACCAAAGAAGCTGTCATTGGATTGCTAAAAAAAGGTTCTACTCCTGCGACATATAAATAATCGTAAAGATTGATTTGTTCAGTAGGTGATTTTGGATTTGGTAATGAAATCATAACCATCGCTTGTGGAATAATTTCTGAAATAAAGAAAACAATCATTGGATTTACACCCCAAATTTGGAATAATTTGATCCCTTTTTTGTAGTCTGCAATATCAATACAATAGTATAAAATGGATAAGATGAAACTTGCGAGTCCAGCGGTGTACAATACGAATGAACTTGTCCAAAGTGCTTTGTTTATTGGAAAAACAATATTCCAAAGTTGTCCCAGAATGATTAGAATTACTCCTATAAAAAATAATTTTTTAGCTTTTTCTGTTTTTAATAAGGAGCTATTGAGTAATTGTCCAATTAAAACTCCAATAATTCCAGTTCCAATGGCTGGAATGGTGCTTAGAATTCCTTCGGGATCCCAGGTTTTAGTTGATTCCCACATATGCCCTTTCAGGAAAATGTTGTCAACCCAAGCGGCGATATTGGTTCCTTTTTCTAGGTTTGTAACTTCAAATCCTGGAGCAGGAACTAATGTCATAAGTGCCCAATAGCCTAATAATAATCCAGCTGCAACCAATAATTGTGTTCTTTGAGTCGTTTTTAAATACATAAGCGAAGCGAAGAAGTAAACAACTCCAATGTGCTGTAAAACTCCTGGTAAACGCACTGATTGGTAAGCTTCGAGGCCACTATAAGCTAGAATTATAAAGATAAAAAAAATCGAAACTGCTAAATAGGTTTTTACTTTTTGAGTAAAATTTCCCATTAAAGCATAACCAACAGCTGCTGATATTATTAATCTTCCAATTAATAACGGATAACCTTCGAGTCCAAATAACTGTATTTTTCCAAAAAAGTTGAAAAATATACCTAGACATATCATGCGCAGTGAGCGAGTAAATATTTTATTGAATGTGTTACTGTCATAAGTTTTTGTAGGCATGGCAAATGCAATTGAAACCCCCATGATAAAAACAAAGAAAGGAAAAACCAAGTCAGTTGGAGTACAACCATTCCATTCAGAATGTAATAATGGTGGATAGACAGTTGCCCAGCTGCCGGGGTTGTTTACAATTGTCATTAATAAAATAGTTAATCCTCTAAAAACATCTAGAGAAATAAGGCGGTCTTTGGTCATAGTTTTTTTGGTTTTATAGTGAATAATCAGTTAGTACAATTCAATAATATTGAAGTTGTTATCTAAAGGATTGAGTTGGTTCATTAATTTTGGTATCAAATGCTCACCATTTTCCAAATAAAATTCTGAGAAATTAGCCTGACGCTCTTGTAAACTTTGATTTGGAAACAATTCATTTTGCAGATCAATAATACGTTGCAATTCGTCATGGAATTTTCTTTTTTGAGCAATAAGCAATCTTTTTTCAAGGTTTTCCAATCCTTTTATTTGCTTTACTTCTTGTGCTTTTACAGCTCCAGAAAATGATTTATCAGTATGATTGGCAAGTTCTAATAAGGCATCAAATTGTTTTCTTAAGACAGCTTTTTGTTCTGTAAAATCGATAGGATAATCGGACAGTTTTTGAGTAATTTTATTTACCAAAACAGCTTGTTTTGAAAACAAATCAGCCCAGGTTAAATTTAATTTGTCAGCTTTTTTGATTTGCTTTTCAGTCGCTAAAAGCACGGAGTTTCTCAATAAAAGCATTGGAAAAGTCACTTTTACCGCATCAAAAAAGGATTTTAATTCAAGCCAATAAGCAATTTCACCACCTCCGCCGATGTAACATAAGTTGGGTAAAATAACTTCCTGATATAGAGGACGCATGATAACATTGGGACTAAATTTCTCAGGATTTCTCTCTAATTCGGATAGAATTTCGGATTCAGTGAATTCGATTTTGGTATGATTGACCTTGTAAATTCCGTTTTCAAGAATGATTCTTTCGCGTAAATTATCTTCGATGTAAAACAAATTAATTTCTCGTGGATTGACCTGAATCGTATAGTTTTTTAATGTTTCAATGGTTTCGGATACTGCTTTGAACGAAGTTTGTTGAAACAATTCCTCTTTTATATACGGAATAAAATTGCGTTTCAAATCTTGATTATCTGCATCCAAAATAACTAAACCAGTTGATCCAAAAAGAGCATTGGCTAAATATCTTGTTGCATCGGCTAGGTTGTCATGTTTGAGATATGAATCTTCAAAAAGCTTTTTGATGGTGTTGGCATTCGTGCTAGAACCTATTTCTAATGCATATATTTCCAGGAAATCGGCTAAACCTTCGGTTGATAACCTTCCAACAGGCCCTGTGCTTTCTTTGTTCCATCTGAATTTTTTTCCTTTGAAATTGAAGTAATTAATTTCTTCAAAATCATGATCTTCAGTTGCCATCCAATAAATAGGAACGAAATTATAGTTTGGATATTTCGCTTTTAATTCGGTTGTCAAATTAATAGTCGAAATGATTTTGTATAAAAAATACAATGGACCACTAAAGAGATTTAATTGATGTCCGGTAGTAATTGTAAAAGTGTTTGGATGGTTTAAAAGTTCAATATTGTTCAACGTTTCATTTGAAATTTTCAATTGAGCATATTGATTTTTTAGTACTGAAACTAATGTTTGTCTTTTGAAATTGTCATTGTCATTGAAATTGTTTTTTTTCTCTTCAATTTGTTTTTCAAAGTTTTCTAAAGTGGGGAAGTGGTTATATAAGGAATGTAATTCGTTTTTTTGATTTAAATAATCATTCATTAAGGGAGTGAAATATCCAGAGTTTTGATAGCTGATACAGTCGGTTGGCATATTTTTTTTATTTGATAGCTGTAAATTTAATGAAAATATATAGTTTAAAATCTTTTTTGCAATCGCTTCTGATTTGAATTTTTTTGTTTGTTTAAATGATTAAAATAGTAAGATTTGAGAACTTATATTGCGCTTTATGTTTTTCACAATAATCTTTCAATTTTAAAAATAAATATTTGCTACTTTCAAAATTTAGATTCACTTTTACAGCCAATTTTCTTAAATAATTTATCAATATTTCGATGAAAGATAATCCAAATCAGAAGAACTCTCTAAAACACGTTCTTTTTGGTAGCTTAATTGGCACCACTATTGAATTTTTTGACTTTTATATTTATGCTAATGCAGCAGTATTGGTATTTCCACAATTGTTTTTTCCGGGTGCAGATAAAACTATGGCGACTTTAGAATCATTGGCAACTTTTTCGATAGCTTTTTTATCACGCCCATTGGGTTCGGCATTTTTTGGTCATTATGGAGATAAAATTGGCCGTAAATTCACGCTTGTTGCCGCTTTGTTAACAATGGGAATTTCAACGATAACTATTGGATTTTTACCAAGTTATGCTAGTATTGGAGTTGCCGCTCCTTTATTATTAATGTTGTGCCGTTTTGGACAAGGTGTAGGATTAGGAGGCGAATGGGGAGGAGCAGTTTTATTAGCTATTGAAAACGCACCACCCAACAAACGTGCTTGGTATGGAATGTTTCCGCAATTGGGCGCGCCTATTGGATTGTTGCTTTCAGGAGGAACTTTTTTACTATTAACTGATTCGATGAGTAGCCAAGATTTCATGGATTATGGTTGGAGAATTCCTTTTATAGCAAGTTCGCTTTTGGTTATAGTTGGTTTTTATATCCGAACTAAAATTACCGAAACACCATCTTTTGAAACTTCAAAAAAAGAACACGAAGAAGTAAAAATTCCTTTTCTAACTTTGATTAAATCGTATAAAAACCAATTGATTTTCGGAACGTTAGCTGCTATTACTACCTTCTTGGTCTTTTATCTAATGACTGTATTTACTTTGAGTTGGGCAACATCTAATTTAGGTTTTGAGAAAAGAGATGCTTTATTGATGCAATTATTTTCGGTGTTATTTTTTGCTTTTTTTATCCCAATTTCAGCAGTTGTAGCCGATAAAATTGGGCGAAGAAAAATCTTGATTATTACTACGACAGTTATTGCAATTTTTGGATTTTTATTTTCAAGTTTTTTAAATTCTGGAAATCATATATTAGTAGTAACATTTGTGTGTATCGGAATGTCTTTAATGGGATTTACTTATGGACCTTTAGGCACGTTTCTTTCCGAATTATTTCCAACAAATGTTCGTTATTCGGGGGCTTCATTAACCTTTAATTTAGCTGGAATATTTGGTGCGGCTTTTGCGCCAATGATTGCGATTTGGTTGGCGACAAAGTATAGTTTGACTTATGTTGGATTTTACTTGACGTTTGCAGCTTGTCTTTCGTTGTTCGCTTTATTAATGATTAGCAAAAAGGAACATAAGTTTTAGCCTGAACTGCGATTAAAGAAAACGGATTTAACTCAGATTTTTTAGAAAGTGTTTTGTTTTTGTTAGAAAAAGCAAATTATTCTCCAAAAGTCTTTTTTAGGCATAAATGTTTTTAGTTTATTTCTGTAAGTAAACATGAGTCATACCAATTAAATTTGTAGCTTTTTTTGTGGGTTTTAAATCCTATAATATCATTTTGTGAGATTTAGGAAACAGGCTTTAAATAAATTTGGTTTTGTACTTAAAAAAATTTGTGCTGGGCAAAAAAAACTTGCATATTTGCCGACCAATTTCACCAAATAGTTTGATGTTATGAGCAATACCGTGCGAAACTTTGCACCGAAACAACTAAATGATAATAAAGAGAAAGTTGCACGCAATTGCAACTGGACTGATCGGTAAAGCCATAAAACAAATTTTGAAAAATATAAGAAACCCCAAATTTTATATATTTATGATTACTAAAAACCTAACAGCAAAACTTTTACTCGTAACCGCGATTATTATTACAATCTTCTCTTGTGTTGAAGAAGAGAATGATGAAGATACTTATGATGACAGCAGCAATACATGCAACTATACACAATGGACTGGTACAGGAAACTGCAATAGCGATTATTATCCAGTTTATAATGGTGTATGTGCTCCTAAAGGATACCCGTTTTACAACACAAAGACTACTCTTTGTTATACTACTTGTACTGCAGCATACGATGCTAATCCACAAGGTATAATTTACCGTTCTAATGAAAGTGGAAATACCGGTAGTGGTAGTGGCACTGGCACTGGAACTGGAAGCGGAAGTGGTACCGGAAGCGGAAGTGGTACCGGAAGTAGCTGTGGATCTATGAATAGTTATGTTACAGCAACTACTACATGGATTAATAATTGCGGTAGTAAGGACGACCTTTCTGTTAAAGTTCAAAATAATTCATCAAAAAAACTAGCCATACGTATCGCCATTAAAAAGAAAACAGGGCAATGGGATTGTGGTATGCAATATGGTGTTGCAGCAGGAAGTACTTTTACTTATTGGTCTTGTCATTCCACAGGAGACTATCGCGTGTATTCGATGTTGCAATCCGATAATGATAGTGGTTGCAAGCTTCCGGCTTGTGGAGAATAATAAAACTGGATTTCATTACAATAGCAATAAAATTGGAAGTCTGCAGAATCATTTTACGCAATGAAATCCAATAGCAGTTTAGTACAGAACAAACCAAACTACATTTAGAAAGCAAAAATATAAGCTACATCAATAAAATGGTGTAGCTTTTTTGTTGCCTTGCAATTTGATCTCATATCATTTGTATTTTGTTTTTAAATGGGAATAGATTGCTGACTGTGTTTTAACTTATTATTTTTCTAAATTTGTTAATATTGTAAGTTTATTAATTAATTTAAACTCAAATGGAATTATCCATTCACTTCGTAAAAATGAAAAAAACAATATTTTTTTTAGCAACAGTTTTAGTTTCGTTGAGCACATTTGCACAAGATATAACTGGACAATGGAATGGTTTTTTAAAAGTTCCAGGAGGACAATTACGACTTGAATTTAATATCACTAAAGCCGAGAATGGATATAGTTCTACAATGGACAGCCCAGATCAAGGCGCTAAAGGAATCCCTGTAACTTCAACTGTTTTTGAAAATGCTACTTTAAAATTAGCGATACCTAATGCAAATATTGTTTACGAAGGAGAACTGAATCAGTATAATGTAATAGTTGGTACTTTTAAACAAAGCGGTCAATCGTTTCCCTTGAATTTATCTAGAGAAAAATTAGAAAAACAAGTTATAAAAAGACCCCAGGAGCCTCAAAAACCATATTCTTATTATACAGAAGAGATTACTTTTGAAAACAAAATAGATAAAGATGTACTGGCTGGAACTTTAAGTTTGCCACAAAAAGAAGGCAAGTTTCCAGCTGTAATTTTAATCACCGGAAGCGGTCCACAAAATAGAGATGAAGAATTGTTAGGTCATAAACCTTTTCTTGTTATAGCGGATTATTTGACTAAAAAAGGCATTGCCGTATTACGATTTGACGATCGCGGTGTCGGAAAATCTACTGGTGAATTTAAAACAGCAACTACTTTGGACTTTGCCAAAGATGTTCAAGCTGGAGTCGCTTATTTACAAAGCAGAAAAGAAATTGATAAAAGTAAAATTGGATTAATAGGCCATAGCGAAGGAGGAATAATCGCTCCAATAGTTGCCAGCAATTCGAAAGAAATAGATTTTATTGTTTTATTAGCCGGCACAGGAATTCGTGGAGACCAATTGTTGCTTTTGCAAAAGGAAAAAATAGAACGTCAAATGGGAGTTTCTGAAGATGAAATTCAAAAAGCGCAGCAAACTTTCAAAGGTGCTTATGATAGTATTGTAAAATCATCGGCGAGTCATGATATTTTAAAAGGTAAAGTGCGTAGTTATCTAAAAACGAAATTAGGTACTGCCATGAATGATACTCAGATTAGTGCATTGTCATCGCAAATCACAAGTCCTTGGATGGTTAGTTTTCTCAAACTAGATCCTGCATTATATCTTGAAAAAGTAAAATGTCCTGTTTTGGCTCTCAACGGTGAAAAAGATTTACAAGTTCCTGCTGATGTTAATTTGGAAGCTATTAAAACGGCATTAACTAAGGGAGGAAATAAAAATGTAACAATTAAAAAGTTGCCCAATTTAAATCATTTATTCCAAGAATGCGAAACGGGTTCTCCAAATGAATACGCAACAATTGAGCAAACCTTTTCTCCAATAGCGTTAGAGGAAATTTCGAGTTGGGTTTTGAAGCAAGTTAAATAAAGTGTCAAAACAAAAATGTTGTCTTTAATTGGGCAACATTTTTTGTTTTTATTTGATTGATCAATTACTATATAAATCCGTTAAAAGCCGAAATTTTAATTTTATTTTTGCAAAAAAATAATAGCACTCTTGAAAACCAAACTCTTCCTCATAACGCCACCTTTTACGCAACTGAATACGCCATATCCTGCGACGGCTTATATCAAAGGTTTTTTGAATACCAAAAACATAGAATCAGTTCAGGCAGATTTGGGGATTGAAGTGATTTTGAAATTATTTTCAAAAGAGGGATTGAGCGATTTGTTTAAAGTTCAAGGTTCAAAGTTACAAGTTGAACCGCTTTCTGATAATGCTAAGAGAATTTTTGCTTTGCAGGACGAATACATTAAAACGATTGACTCGGTTATTGCTTTTTTACAAGGAAAAAATCCAACATTAGCATTGCAAATTTGTCAGGAAGACTTCTTGCCGGAAGCTTCTCGATTTGCACAATTGGAAGAACTCGATTGGGCTTTTGGAACAATGGGAACACAAGATAAAGCTAAACATTTGGCTACTTTATACCTTGAAGATATTTCAGATTTTATTGTGGAATGTGTTGATGAGAATTTTGGTTTCAGTCGTTATGCCGAAAGATTAGGACGAAGCGCCAATTCTTTTGACGAATTGTATGAAGCTTTACAAAAAGAACCAACTTATATTGACCAAATTCTACTTTCGATATTAAAAGAAAGAATAGAAACCATTCAGCCGACTTTATTCTTGATTTCGGTTCCGTTTCCAGGGAATTTATATTCCGCTTTTCGTTCGGCTCAATGGGTGAAAAAGCATTATCCTAATATCAAAATTTCGATGGGTGGTGGTTTCCCAAATACTGAATTACGTTCACTTTCGGATACACGAGTTTTTGAGTTTTTTGATTATATCACTTTGGATGATGGAGAAACGCCAATTGAAGAGTTAATTGCCAATATTGAAAACCCAAATTACAATTCATATAAAAGAACTTTTTTGTTAGAAGACGGAAAAGTGATTTATAAAAATAATTCCACTCAACACGATTACAAACAATCTCAAGTAGGAACCCCAGATTATTCGGATTTGTTGTTGGATAAATATATTTCAGTGATCGAAATTGTAAATCCAATGCATCGTTTGTGGAGTGATGGGCGTTGGAACAAACTTACGATGGCGCACGGCTGTTATTGGGGAAAATGTACGTTTTGCGATATTTCTCTGGATTACATAAAAGTATATGAACCCGTTGCTGCAAGTTTGTTGTGCGACCGAATGGAGCAAATGATTGCCCAAACCGGTGAAAATGGTTTTCATTATGTAGATGAAGCCGCACCGCCAGCTTTGATGCGGGCTTTGGCGCTGGAAATTCTTCGTCGGAAATTAGCGGTGACTTGGTGGACGAACATTCGTTTTGAAAAAAGTTTTACCAAAGATTTGTGTGTATTGCTTAAAGCATCTGGATGTATTGCCGTTTCAGGCGGATTAGAAGTCGCTTCGGACCGTTTGTTGAAACTCATTGACAAAGGCGTAACAGTAGAACAAGTGGCAAAAGTTACCCGCAATTTTACCGAATCAGGTATAATGGTCCATGCTTATTTAATGTATGGTTATCCAACTCAGACCATTCAGGAAACTGTGGATAGCCTCGAAATGGTGCGTCAATTATTTGAAGCAGGAGTGCTGCAATCTGGTTTTTGGCATCAATTTGCGATGACGGCACATAGTCCTGTAGGGATGTTTCCGGAGCAATTTGGCGCAGTAAAAGAAACAGAAGCCATTGGTACTTTTGCTAATAATGATATTAATTATACAGATAAAACAGGAATTGATCACGATAAATTTAGTTTTGGATTAAAGAAATCACTGTTCAATTTTATGCACGGAATCTGTTTTGACTATGATTTGCAAGATTGGTTTGATTTTAAAATTCCTAAGACAAAAATTCATCCCGATTTTATTTTTGATGCTCTTCAGGAAGTGGTGGATTTTAACATTAAGCCTACAGCCAAAATTGTTTGGTTGGGAGGAAAACCTTCTGTAGAGTATTTTACTAAATCCAAAAAAGGGAATTCATGGGAAATGTCAGCTTTGACTTTTCATGATAAAAAAGAAAGTTTTACGATTCAAACCAGTAAAGCGGAAGGCAAATGGCTTGTAGAAATACTCCAAAAAATATCAGTTTCGAATACTAAAACGTATTCTTTTCTGGAAGTAAAAAATGATTTTGAAACTGAATTGGAAGATTTCGAATTGTTTTGGTATTCCAAACCGGTGAATACTTTAAGAGAATTTGGACTGTTGGTTTTGTAGGTTTATTGTTTTCCAAAACCTTATGGTTAGTTTGTTCCGTTGAAAACAACTTAAATATTTGCAAATAAAAAATCGTTCTAAAGAAATCTCTAAAGAACGATTTACTGGCAAACAAAGTTGATTTGCTTTAATTAAAAGTGGTTTGGTTATTTATAGTTTTTTAGTAGTTGAATAGTTTCTGTAGCGTTTGAAATTTCAGCATAATTTAAAGCCGTAAGTCCATTATCATCTTTTTCGTTGATTTTTACATCGCAGTCTTCTAATAGATACTTAACAATCTCAGCTTTGTTGTAGCGTGCAGCAATCATTAAAGGAGTTAATCCGTTTGATTTTTGATTGACATCAGCACCGTATTCTATAAATTTTTTAACTATTTCAAGTTCTCCTTTACTAATAGCAACACATAATGGCGTTACATCGTCGTATTTGATTGTTGTTTTTTCTTTATCAACAGTCGAAATTGTATTTGTAGCTGTTGAAACATTTACAAAAGTAAGTAAAGCAATTCCTAAAAAAAAGATTGAATTTTTCATGATATTTATGTTTTTAATATTGTTTTATTTTATTTGCTAAATCGTTGTATTGAAATTACACTCAAATGTACTACTAAATTATTAATTAGTCAAAAAAAATATCGTTTAAAAGTGAATTTTGTATTTTGACAACCTTTTTACATAAAATTATTGAATAATTGATAAAAAAATAACAATAAATACCTTATTTAGATTAAAGAAAAAGCTATTTTGAAACATTAATATTAATGGTGCTTTTTTGTAAAAAAGAGTTATCATCAAGTTTAAGAAATTTAGATGTTTCTATCATGCAAAATTGATTTCCGAGAGATGAATTCGTCTTTGATTATTCTACCACGAAGAACAATTGTGTTCTTTTGCGTGAGGGATAGAAGCTACCGAAGCTGCGCGGATAGCTCAACGGGAGCACGCCCTAATGAATTTTATTCTGATTTTTGATTTTTTATTCACGCAAACGTTTTCTTTTTCTATTTTTACTAACCTAAAAAATTATAGAGTATGAGTGCTAATTACAAAGTAATTGTAAATGAGTTGTTTCAATTTGATTTGGATAAAGAAAGTATTTCCCGATTGGATGCTGTGGTGACAGAGAAAAATGCTTTTCATGTATTGCATCAAAACACCTCTTTTAAAGCAGAAATCGTTTCTTCGGATTTCAATCATAAAAGGTATACAGTTAAAGTAAATAGCTCTATTTATGAGGTTGCAATTGCCAATCCTTTGGATATTCAGATTAAAAAGATGGGATTTGAAATTGGTTTGACCAAACAAATCAATGCAATAAAAGCGCCTATGCCTGGCCTGATTTTGGAAATTAATGTGACAGTTGGTCAGTCTGTAAAAGAAAATGACAATCTAATTATTTTGGGAGCGATGAAAATGGAGAACAGCTTTATTTCACCTCGTGATGGCGTTATAAAGTCTATCGCTGTGAAAACGGGAGATGCCGTGGATAAAGGACAATTGCTGATTGAGTTTGAATAGAGAAATAAAAACAAGAGACAAGAAGCAAGAGATAAGAAGTAAGAAATACGAAGTAAAGATGAATGTTAGATTTCTTTTATCTGGCTTCTTGCAGCGAAGTGGTCTTTCCTCTTTAATATTTAAAATATGAAAAAAATACTAGTCGCCAATAGAGGTGAAATTGCCATCAGAGTGATGAAAACAGCCAAGAAAATGGGCATTAAGACCGTTGCCGTTTATTCTATTGTTGATAGAAATGCGCCTCATGTAAAGTTTGCCGACGAGGCCGTTTGTATTGGCGAAGCGCCTTCGAATCAATCGTATCTAGTTGGAAGTAAAATTATTGAAGTGGCCAAATCTTTGAGAGTTGATGCAATTCATCCCGGATATGGTTTTTTGAGTGAAAATGCCGATTTTGCTGAGGAATGTGAAAGGAACGGAATTATTTTCATTGGCCCAAAATCGCATGCTATTAAAATTATGGGAAGTAAGTTGGCCGCCAAAGAGGCTGTCAAAACTTATGATATTCCGATGGTTCCGGGAATAGATGAAGCAATTACGGATATCGAAAAAGCAAAGCAAGCAGCAACTTCAATTGGTTTCCCGATATTGATTAAGGCTTCGGCTGGAGGTGGTGGAAAAGGAATGCGTGTGGTGGAAAGCGAAGCGGATTTTGAGTCCCAAATGAATCGCGCAATAAGTGAAGCACTTGCAGCCTTTGGAGATGGTTCAGTTTTTATAGAAAAATATGTGGCGTCTCCGCGACATATTGAAATTCAAGTATTGGCAGATAGTCATGGTAAAATTTTATATTTATTTGAAAGAGAATGCAGTATTCAGCGCCGTCATCAAAAGGTGGTTGAAGAAGCGCCATCATCAGTTTTAACTCCCGAATTGCGTAAAAAAATGGGTGAAGCTGCTGTTTTGGTTGCTAAATCCTGTGATTACTTAGGAGCAGGAACAGTCGAATTTTTATTAGACGAAAATAATAATTTCTATTTCCTCGAAATGAATACCCGCCTGCAAGTAGAACATCCCGTAACCGAATTGATTACAGGAACTGATTTAGTTGAGTTGCAAATTAGAGTCGCAAGGGGAGAAGCTTTAAAAATCGCTCAGGATGATTTACAAATAAAAGGCCATGCATTAGAATTGCGGGTGTATGCCGAAGACCCTTTGAATGATTTTCTGCCAAGTGTTGGTCATTTGGATGTGTATCAAATTCCGGTTGGTGAGGGAATTCGTGTCGATAATGGTTTTGAGCAAGGCATGGATGTTCCAATTTATTATGATCCGATGCTGGCGAAATTGATTACTTACGGACAAACCCGCGAAGAAGCGATTCAATTAATGATCAAAGCGATTGAAAATTACCGTGTAGAAGGAGTTTGCACGACTTTGCCTTTTGGAAAATTTGTTTTTGAACACGAAGCTTTTCGTTCTGGAAAATTTGACACTCATTTTGTGAAGCATCATTATAACCTTGAAATCATAAAAGAACAGGCAGGCAAAGAAGCAGAAATTGCTGCTTTGTTAGCATTGAAACAATATTTTGAAGATCAAAAAATAGTACGATTGCCAATTCAACAATGAATTTTACCACATTGAAACATAGAAAAAAAGTGGGAACAAAAAGAGTTTGATAAGCCCATTCTTGTGTCAAAATCTATGTTTCTATGTGTTTCAAAATTTTAAATTAATTTAGAAAAATAACGGATGAAGTCTAAAATAAAAATACTAAACGATAAAATTGCTCAAGCCCATTTGGGTGGAGGTAAAAAACGAATTGAGAAACAGCATTCTAATAAAAAATTGACTGCAAGAGAACGTATTGAATATTTGATGGATGAAGGCTCTTTTGAAGAAATCGGGATGTTGGTCACACACCGCACCACCGATTTTGGAATGGAAAAAGAAATGTATTACGGTGATGGAGTAATTACTGGATATGGGACCATTAACGGAAGATTGGTTTATGTTTTTGCGCAGGATTTCACTGTTTTTGGCGGTTCACTATCAGAAACTCATGCCGAAAAAATATGCAAAATCATGGAAATGGCTGTCAAAGTGGGAGCACCAATGATTGGCTTGAATGATTCTGGCGGAGCACGTATTCAGGAAGGCGTTCGTTCTTTGGGCGGTTATGCTGATATTTTCTATAGAAATGTGCAGGCGAGTGGTGTAATTCCTCAAATATCAGCAATTATGGGACCTTGCGCTGGTGGAGCAGTTTATTCTCCAGCCATGACCGATTTTACAATTATGGTCGAAGAAACCAGCTATATGTTTGTTACTGGGCCAAACGTAGTGAAAACCGTAACCAACGAATCAGTAACTTCTGAGGAATTGGGAGGCGCAAGCACACATTCTACCAAATCGGGTGTTGCGCATCGGACAGCGCTGAACGGAGTGGTTTGTCTGGAAGACATTAAGACATTGCTTAGTTATTTGCCACAAAACAATAAAGAAAAACCACATCATTTGCCTTTTGAACTAAAGGATGAAATTCGGATGCAATTAGCCGATATTATTCCTGACAATCCAAATAAACCTTATGATATGCACAGCGTGATTGCTGGAATCATTGATGAAGATTCATTTTTTGAAATTCATAAAAACTATGCCGAAAATATCCTCGTTGGTTTTGCGCGATTGGGAGGTAGGAGTATTGGAATTGTAGCCAATCAGCCGATGTTTTTGGCGGGTTGTTTGGATGTGAATAGTTCTATTAAAGCCGCGAGATTTACTCGTTTTTGTGATGCGTTTAATATTCCGCTATTGGTGTTGGTAGATGTGCCTGGCTTTTTACCGGGAACTGACCAAGAGTGGAACGGGATCATTATTCACGGAGCTAAATTGTTGTACGCTTTAAGCGAAGCAACAGTTCCAAGAGTTACAGTAATCACCCGAAAAGCCTATGGTGGCGCTTATGATGTGATGAACTCAAAACACATTGGTGCTGATATGAATTTTGCGTGGCCTTCTGCAGAAATTGCGGTTATGGGAGCCAAAGGTGCTTCTGAAATTATCTTCAAAAAAGAAATCCATGATGCCGAAGACCACGAAGCCAAACTTTTGGAAAAAGAAGCCGAATATGCCGAGTTGTTTGCCAATCCATATACAGCAGCTCAACGTGGTTTTGTTGATGAGGTAATCTTACCACAAGATACACGACGCAAATTGATAAAAGCCTTTGCTATGCTAGAGAATAAAGTAAGTGTTACTCCCAATAGAAAACACGGAAATATTCCGTTGTAAAATAAAATATTAAATTTTAAAAAATACCCTCAAAAAGCGAATGATTTTTGAGGATTTTTTATTAAAAGTTAACTGGTTTGGTATAATAGAAGTATAGAATTTATAGGTTTGAAAAGAATATGATAGCTATTTTACTTCTCACGTATTTATGGTTCATTTTCATTTAAATGCGACACAATAGTGCAATTTCTGTAAGCTTTAATTGGTCTCGCAAAGGCGCAGAGACGCAAATTTAAAAACTGATTTCATTGCGACTTCGTGTCTTTGCGAGCTATATTTTTTAATAAAATTTATCAAGAATTCCTTAATTTAATGACATTGAGCGAGAATTACACTGAACTCATAAAAGGATGGCTTTATAAATAGTAGCTAATTATTTCAATATTTTTAGAACAATTGAATACTTTGTCAAATACTCATAAACTTGTCAAATTATAATTTTTCTTCCTATAAAAATCCTTAATTGGTTAAAACTGGTATTTTTTTATTATGATTTGATATTATAGTATCTTTCAGAAATAGTCGTAAATAATATATTTGTTTTATGTTTAAAAAATTACAGTTTTCC
>NZ_DATIDY010000011.1:0-9542 GCF_035456085.1 Flavobacterium sp. | reverse complement strand
CCACAATTAGCATTGGATTTAAATCAAAATAAAAATTTCCCACAAAACCCTGCTTATTAGTACCTGTAATAAGTTTCATATTTAATTAAAAAATAGGAGTTTGAGATAAAAATCAAACTCCTATTATAATTTAATATCGTTCCAATTGCTAAAAAACAAAAAATCAGTAATCCACTTAGATACTGCCTAAGTACAGAAAACTTCTCTGGTTATTATTTACATTACTTTGCTAAAAATTTACCAAAAATCTCTTTTAGATATAAATAAGCAACTCTTATACTTATTGTACACAAATTAAAATAAAAACAACTCTGTTCCTTTTTGCCTTAAATTTGTATTGTCAAAGATTTTTTTTCAAACAAAAACAGAAGAAATAAATTAAAAAAAAAGATTATAATTAATTTCCTTTAAACAAAATCATTACTTATTGATAATCATATTTTTTTATCCGACTTTTTTTGTTTATCTAAAAAATATATGTAGGTTTGTGTAATCGATTGCATTATTTATTAAAACACAAAATATTTCAATTCTATAAAACTATGGCAGCAATTAAGAAGAAAATATAGTGAATTGAAGTAAACTTTTACCGCAATTTTTATACAAATACTTCAACTTCATTTCCAAATAATTAAAAATTTTGTATTAAAAAAATGTTGGTTTTGTTTCTTAAACAAATGGTTATAAATTTTTATAATTAAACCTAATAAAATACTAGAAGCTGGTATATTCTTTGATCAAATTAACTACATATCTCTACAAAGATTTATAAATAAACATATAGAACTGAATAAAAAATTAAATATCATAATTTATGTTAAACGGAAAAACAAACACTTTTAAAGTCGCAATGCTTTTTATATCATTAGCATTTTTTAGTTGCAAAACTTCAGCTCAAGAACCTGAAAAAAACACTAAAACACAGAATTCCATAACAATTTCAAAGAAATTAAAATGGTCAGACAGAATGGCTCAGACCTTAATGAAACGTCACCCGGAAAGCTACATGATTGACGATTCAAAAGCACCAAAATGGGATTATGTACATGGCTTAGTTTTATATTCATTTCAGGAATTATACAAAGTAAATCCAGATCCAAGATATACAGCTTACATCAAAAGTTATGTTGATAATTTTATTGAAGACGATGGTTCTATTAAAACCTACGAATTTAAAAATTACAACATCGATATGGTAGTTGCTGGACGACTACTTTTTAATATTTATGCTTCTACAAAAGAAGAAAAATATTTGAAAGCAATGCAATTATTACGCAAACAATTAGAAGAACACCCAAGAACTCAAAGTGGTGGTTTTTGGCATAAAAAAATATACCCAAATCAAATGTGGCTAGATGGTTTATACATGGGAGAACCGTTTTATGCACAATATACTGCTACTTTCGAAGACGGAAAAAATCTTGATGACGTAGCCAAACAATTCGAACAAATTCAGTTACACGCTACTGATTCAAAAACTGGTTTATTATATCACGCTTGGGACGAAAGTAAACAAATGCCTTGGGCAAACAAAGAAACAGGAACTTCACCAAATTATTGGTCTAGAGCTTTAGGCTGGTACGTAATGGCACTTGTTGACGCATTGGATTATTTCCCAAAAGATCATCCGAAACAAAAAGAATTAGTAGGCTATTTAAATAATGTTTCAGCTGCCTTAGCCAAATACCAAGACAAAAAAACTGGTTTGTGGTATCAAGTTACAGATAAAGGAGGCGAAAAAGGAAACTATTTAGAGGCTTCTGGATCATCAATGTTTGCTTATGCTTTTGCAAAAGGTGTAAACAAAGGATATTTACCAGCTGAATACAAAAAATTAGCAAACAAAGCTTTTGATGGTTTAACCAAAAAATTAATGAAAGTTGATGCCGATGGAGGAATTACATTGACACAAGCATGTGCCGTTGCTGGACTTGGAGGTAATCCTTATAGAGATGGTTCTTATGAATATTATATAAATGAAAGAAAAAAAGACAACGATCCAAAAGCTACCGGCCCATTCATTTTAGCAGCTTTAGAATTAAACAGATAAACTAAGTAAACCTTCATTATAAAATTTGCCACTGATTGATATGATTTCTACAAATTAAATCCTTGTAATCATTTTAATCAGTGGCTTTTTTAAAATTACTTTCTATGAAATTCACAAAATTCCAATTATTGCTTTTATGCTTTGTTACTATTCAAATAGCGACAGGACAAGAAAAGAACGATAATCTTTCTAAAGTTTGGGTAGCCGATAATGGTAACGGTACGTATAAAAACCCAATTTTATATGCTGACTATTCTGATCCGGATGCAATTCGCGTTGGAGATGATTATTATATGACTGCTTCTTCGTTTAATTGTATTCCTGGTTTGCCAATACTGCATTCAAAGGATTTAGTAAACTGGAAAATAATTGGATATGCGCTTCATCAACAAAAACCTTTAGAAGTATTCAATAAAGTACAACACGGAAATGGCGTTTGGGCTCCTTGCATTCGATACCATAACAATGAATTTTATATTTATTATCCAGATCCTGATTTTGGTATTTATCAAATAAAAGCCAAAAAAGCCGAAGGCCCATGGAGTGAACCTGTTATGGTAAAAGAAGGCAAAGGACTTATTGATCCAACACCACTTTGGGATGAAGATGGAAAAGTATATCTCGCTTATGCTTTTGCCGGAAGCCGTGCAGGAATCAAAAGCCAATTGGCAATTTGTACAATGAATTCAGAAGGTACATCAGCTAATAATGATGATGTGATGATTATTGACGGACATGCAGATGAAAACACCATTGAAGGTCCAAAATTTTACAAACGTAACGGCTATTACTACATATTTGCTCCTGCTGGCGGCGTTGCAACTGGTTGGCAAACAGTTATGAGATCCAAAAATGTATATGGACCTTATGAAAAAAGAAAAGTAATGGATCAAGGAAAATCAACTGTAAATGGTCCGCATCAAGGTGCCTGGGTTCAAACACAAACGGGAGAAGATTGGTTTATTCATTTTCAAGATCAGTTTGTGTATGGCAGAGTGGTTCATTTGCAACCAATGAAATGGGAAAAAGATTGGCCTGTAATTGGAATTGATGACGATAAAAACGGTATTGGTGAACCAGTAACAACTTACAAAAAACCAAATGTTGGAAAAAAATCATTCCCAATCGAAACTCCAGTTGAAAGTGATGAATTTAACCTTCCTAAATTAGGCTTGCAATGGCAATGGCATGCAAATCCGCAGATAACATGGGGCTTCACTACTGCTATGGGTTATTATAGTTTGAATTGTATTCCTGTTCCAAAAGAAGCAACAACACTTTACCAAATCCCTAATTTGCTTTTGCAAAAAATGCCTTCGAATGAATTTACTGCTACTGCAAAAATTAAATTCAACCCACGTTTTGATGGAGAAAGTATGGGATTAGTCGTAATGGGATTGGATTATAGCTATATCTGTTTCAAACAAGAAGGCGGCAAATTATTCCTCTCTCAAAAAACAGCAAAAAATATTGACAAAAAAGGTGTAGAAACAGAGACCAAACCGATACCTGTTAGCAATCAAAACCTTTATTTACAAGTAAAAGTAAAACCAGGCGGAATTTGTACTTTTTATTATAGTGAAAACGGAAATGACTTCACTCCTATTGGCGAAGCTTTTACTGCAAAAGAAGGCAGATGGATTGGAGCCAAAATTGGTTTCGTAGCATTAAGACAAGGAATTATAAATGATGCCGGAAATGTTGCTATCGATTGGTTTAGAATAACAAAATAATATCTTTTTAAATGAAAAATATCAAAATAAGCTTCTCAATTGTTTTACTATTATTGTTCAGCGTAAACATACAAGCGCAAAAAGAACAAAAATGGGCTTCTATTATTCGCGATAATGACAGCAGTTGGTTTGCAACAAATGAGGCCAAAGCAATAGCAGAAAATGTACTACTGTACCAACGCAATATCGGCGGGTGGCCAAAAAACATTCAAATGCAAAAGCCTTTAACGGAAGCTGAAAAGAAAAATTTAATTGCACTTAAACCAACCACTGATGAAGTGACAACTGATAATCTGGCTACCACTCAAGAAATGCTGTTTCTATCCAAAATGTATGCTCAAAATCCAGATGAACGATACAAAAAAGCTTTCCTTGCAGGTCTGGATTATATCCTAGAAGCACAATATGACAATGGGGGTTGGCCTCAATTTTATCCATTAAAAAAAGGATATTATACTCATATTACTTTCAATGACGATTCGATGGTCAATATTATGAATGTATTGGAAAACTGCATCAATGATAATGGCTATTATTCGATAAAACCTCCACAGGAAACTATCGAAAAAGCTAAAAAAGCTTTTGATAAAGGAATCGATTGCATCTTAAAAACACAATATAAACAAAATGGGGTTTTGACAGCTTGGTGCGCACAACACGATGAAGTTACTTTACTTCCTGCAAATGCAAGAGCTTTTGAATTGGCTTCATTAAGCGGTAAAGAATCTGCCAAAATTGTTTTGCTATTAATGTCTCTTGACAACCCATCTCCTGAAGTAATCACTGCCGTAAACAGTGCCGTAGCTTGGTTTGAAAAAACGAAACTCACAGGCATCAAAGAAGAAATAGTTCCTGCGGATAACGCTAAAAAAACCAATAAAATTATAGTTCAGGACCCAAATGCCGAACCACTTTGGGCACGTTTTATGGAACTTAGCGACAACACTCCTTTTTTCTGTGACAGAGACGGAATAAAAAAAGCAACTCTAGCCGAAATTGGTGATGAACGAAGAAATGGCTATGCATGGTACACCACAGAACCAAAAGCTGTTTTAAGAAAATACGAAAGCTGGAAAAAAAAAATCCCAACTGAAACAGTAGTTGTACCCAAAAAAACTGAAGTTGTTTTAAAAGATGAATTCAATATCGTTGTAGACCAAAACGGAAATGGCGATTTTAAAACCATTCAAGAAGCAATAAATGCTGCAAAAGCCTATCCTAATCAACGAATTACGATTTTTATAAAAGATGGTGTTTATCATGAAAAAGTAAAAGTGCATGCTTGGAATCCTTCTATTTCGTTAATTGGAGAAAGCAAAGAAAAAACAATCATAAGCTATGATGATTATTTCAAAAAAATAGATCTTGGCCGTAATAGCACTTTTTATACTTACACGCTTATGGTCGAGGGAAATGATTTCTTTTGCAAAAATATTACCGTCAAAAACACTTCGGGTCCTGTAGGCCAAGCGGTGGCGTTGCATTTAAATGCTAATAGAGTGATGTTTACAAACTGTAGTTTTTTAGGAAATCAGGACACTGTCTATACTTCGGGCGAAGGATTTAAAAACTATTTCAAAGATTGCTTTATCGAAGGAACAACCGATTTTATTTTTGGAGATGCAACCGTACTTTTTGAGAATTGTACAATAAACAGCAAAAGTGATTCGTATGCAACAGCAACATCAACGCCAAAAGATGTACAATTTGGTTATGTTTTCAAAAACTGTAAACTGACTGCGGATGAAAATGTGACTCAGGCTTATCTTGGACGTCCTTGGAGACCTTTTGCAAAAACAGTTTACATCAACTGCGAAATGGGCAAACATATCCTGCCAGTAGGTTGGAGTACTTGGTCAAAAACTGATGCTGAACCGACTGCATTTTATGCAGAATATAATTGTACTGGAGAAGGTTTTCAGCCAAAAAACAGAGTCAATTGGTCACATCAACTAAAAGCTGCTGAAGCCAAAAAATATACTATCGAAAATATATTAGATGCTGGTTCTACTCCATCAAACAAACAATGGTATTTGAAAAATAACTAAAAGAAAAGCTATGAACTATAAACTCATAATTCTGTTTCTGTTTTCATCATTTTGCTTTGCTCAAAAAAATGATTTCCCTTCAGACAAAGTCAATGAAATTGTAAAACGAATTCAATTGCCAACCATTCCTTCGTACAAAATTGAAGTAACAAAATTGGGAGCCAAAGGAGATTCAGTCAGCAATGCCAAACCCGCTTTTGATAAAGCAATGGCACTTTGCAAAAAGAATAATGGAGGTACTATTATTGTGCCAAAAGGAACTTACACTTTAAACGGTCCGATCCATTTCGTCAGCAATGTAAAACTACATTTGGAAGATGGAGCTAAAATTAGATTTGGTTCTAATCCAAAAGATTATCCACTAGTTTTAACCAGTTGGGAAGGAACCATGCTTTATAATTACAGCCCTTTAATTTATGGGAACAACGTAGATAACATTGCCATTACTGGAAATGGAATTATCGATGGCGAAGGCAAAACCGATTGGATTAATTGGAAACAGCTTGAAGAAAAAGACAAACTATTAAGTCGTGAAATGAACCATAAAAACACACCAGTCAAAGAACGTGTTTTTGGAAATGGTCATTATCTAAGACCGCAACTGATTCAGTTTATCAATTCAAAAAATATTTTGATTGAAAACGTCCAAATAGAAGATTCTCCTTTTTGGTGTGTGCATTTGCTAAAAAGTAAAAGCATCACATTACGAGGTTTAAAATACAATGCACACAATTACAACAACGATGGAATAGATCCGGAATATTCTAGTGACATTTTAATCGAAAACATAAAATTTGACAATGCCGATGACAATGTTGCTATCAAAGCAGGACGAGACGATGAAGGTCGCAGCAATTCAGCTACTCCATCTGAAAATATTGTGATTCGAAATTGTGAATTCAAAGGTTTACATGCTATTGTAATCGGTAGCGAAATGTCTGCTGGAGTTCAAAATGTTTATGTAGAAAACAGTAAATTCAGAGGTTATTTGAAAAGAGGTGTTTTCATAAAAACAAATTCTGATCGTGGTGGTTATGTCAAAGACATTTATTTCAACAATATAGCTTTCGGAAAAGTTGAAGATTGTCTTTATATCACAGCCAATTATCATGGAGAAGGCAACAGATTAAACCCCTCTAAAGTTTCTGATATTTCTTTTTCCAACATTAGTTGTGTTGAAGCCACAAACACTGGAATTGTAATCGAAGGTTTTCCAGACAAAAAAGTATCAAATATCAAATTGGACAACATTAATATCCAATCAGCTAAAAACGGTACAACAATCACCAATTCAGAAAATGTAAGTGTAAATGAAGTGGTAATTGGTACCAAAGCAACAACACCAACAGCTGCAAAATAAAAGATTTTAAATTAAGAATGCTGCGAGCCAAAACCCAAAATCAACAATAATACAACAAACAATGAATACTATGAAATGGATTTCCCTATCACTCATGATGCTAATCTCACTAAATTGTTTAGCACAAAAACCAACTATTTACGGAATTGGTGATTCTACAATGGCGAATAAAGTAAAACCAGAAGAAAATCCAGAGCGTGGCTGGGGAATGCTATTTCCACAGTTTTTAAACGACAATATAACATTCGACAATAGAGCAGTAAATGGTAGAAGTACAAAAAGTTTCATTGCCGAAAAACGTTGGGACGAAGTTTACAAACTATTAAAAAAAGGCGATTATGTTTTCATTCAATTCGGGCATAATGATGCCAAAGACAAAGATTCTTTGCGTTATACCAATCCACATACCGCTTACCGTCATAATTTAATTCGATTTGTACTCGAAACTAGAGAAAAAGGAGCAACTCCAATTCTGTTTTCATCAGTATCCCGTAGAAATTTTAATGATGCCGGTGTCCTACTTCCTTCTCATGGTGATTATACTTTAGAAGCCCGTTTGGTAGCCCAAGAATACAACGTTCCATTTATAGATATGGAATATTTTTCTGAATTATTAGAGCAATCATACGGTCCAGAAAAATCAAAACAATTACATTTGCATTATAAGGCTGGCGAAATACCTTATTATAAAGAAGATAAGGCAGATGACACACATTATTGTGAAAAAGGTGCTACCGAAATCGCAAAAATTGTCGCCAGAGAATTGAAGAAAACAAAACTCGATATCGTAAAATACATTAAATAATAAACTCTAAAAAAATAAAACTCACAGACTTTAAATACTTGAAAGTCAAAAATTGGATTATAATTTTAGCCTCAAACCTCCATTTTTTTAATCGAACCTACTTTAAAAATCATCGTTTAAAACTAAATTTTGAGACAAAAACTAACTAACAAACCAATTTAACATGGAAGAGAAAAATTTAACATTAGGAGAATTTATTATCGAAAATCAAAATGATTTTCCATACTCATCGGGTGAATTATCACGGATTTTTAACTCCATAAAATTAGCGTCAAAAATCATTAGCCACGAAGTCAATAAAGCAGGATTAGTTGATATAATTGGAGGTGTGGGCGAAAAAAACATACAAGGCGAAGACCAGCAAAAACTAGATGTTTATGCCAATGAAGTTTTTATTCAAACGCTAATTAATAGAGAAATTGTATGTGGAATTGCCTCCGAAGAAAATGATGATTTCATCACTGTTCAAGGAAGCGACAACAGTCATAGCAACAAATATGTTCTTTTGATGGATCCTTTGGATGGTTCGTCTAATATCGACGTAAATGTGTCGGTTGGAACGATTTTTTCTGTTTACAGAAGAGTAACCCCTATAGGAACTCCAGTAACCCTAGAAGACTTTCTACAACCCGGAACTGCTCAGGTTGCAGCTGGTTACGTTATTTACGGAACCTCAACGATGTTGGTTTATACTACGGGCCAAGGTGTAAATGGATTTACATTAAATCCAGCATTAGGAACTTACTATTTATCTCATCCTAAGATGAAATGTCCTGAAAATGGCTGTATTTATTCTGTAAACGAAGGAAATTATATTCATTTCCCACAAGGTGTAAAAGACTATATAAAATATTGCCAGCAAGAAGAGGAAGATCGTCCTTATACTTCCAGATATATTGGAAGTTTAGCATCTGATATTCACAGAAATTTGATCAAAGGCGGTGTCTATTTATACCCAACAAGTTCAAAAGCTGTTAGAGGAAAGTTAAGGCTTTTGTACGAATGCAATCCGATGGCTTTTATTATTGAACAAGCGGGAGGAAAAGCTTCCGATGGTGAAAACCGAGTTCTCGAAATTCAGCCAACTTCACTACACGAACGAACTGCTTTTTTTGGCGGAAGTTATAATATGGTTGAAAAAATAGAAGAATGTATTCATCAAGCTAAGTTGAGTAAATATTAATAATATCGATATATTAGTATTTTTTGAAGCAGTAAATATTAGGCTTTTTTGGAAAGATGGTTTCCTGCTCTCCGTTACAATCTTGTTGCCCGAACCCCGGGCAACAAGGATTTTCACTGCGATCAGGGCTAGCAGGAAATATAGTGCTTCTTTGCCTTCAAGAAGATCCATAATTTTGTTATAAAATCAAAAAGCAGTTTAGAAATTCTAAACTGCTTTTTGATTAATCTAAACTTAAAGTAACCTGACCATCATCATCCAATTGGACATCAACATCGTCATCAGTTAATTCAACTTTTTCATTTTCTTCAGGAATCACTTCTGGTTCTTCATAAGGCAAGGGTTCTAATAAATTAACCTGCT
>NZ_DATIDY010000010.1:0-14411 GCF_035456085.1 Flavobacterium sp. | reverse complement strand
CAATTCGCCAGCCAAAGTAATTCCTTCCCGATTATAAGCGCTATTTTCTCTCCAACCGTCAGTTTTAAGTTTATGGTAACTTAAATTCAAGCTTCCTTGTTTTTCATTTAAACTATAATTCAAGCTATTTTTTAATAAGCCATAAGAACCAGCAACAGTACTTATTCCGGCACTTTGTCCAATTTTTTTAGGGAGTTGGGGTGAAATCAAAATCGCGCCACCCAATCCAGCTCCATAAACACTCGAAAGCGGACCTTTTATAATCTCAATTTGGTTCAGATTTTCAAGATCAATATCGTCAATAACCGTTTCACTATTTCCGGAAGTCAGCGGAATATTGCCATAAAAAGCTCTGATTTTATTAGTTCCATACGGAGTTCTTGCGCCAATTCCTCGAATAGAAATTCGGGTGGTTGTAAAATTCGATGACTGCATAAAAACACCCGGAATCGTATTGATCACAGTACTAATATCCGTCATATTATTTTGCAGTAAATCTTTTTTGGATAAAACACTAATGGAAGCTGGTGCATCTTGCAAATTCTTATTAATATGCAACGGACTGATTAAAACTTCCTCGAGATTTTCAGTTTTAAGCGAATCAATAGTGTCACTTTTTTTATTTTGCGCCTGAGTGTTAAAATAACACAACACTAGAAAACAGAGGAAATAATATTTTTTTTGGATCATAATCCGTTGATTCAAATTGTTATACGCATAAAAATCCGAAAAATTACAACAATAAAAGGAGCAACAATTTAACAAATTATAAAATATTTAAAAAGAATTGATTTATGAATATAACACCATATTTAACAATCCAAAAAAAGTACCCGCTACTATTTAATTTGATACTGACAGTTTGTTTGTAATTCTGTATCTTTGCGCATTATTTCAAAAGTAAAAATAATGATACAACTTCACGATAAACAATTTGTTCCGTTTATTTCAGCCAAAGAGATAAACTTTGCTATCGAAAAAATGGTAGCTCAGATACAAGATGATTTTTTTGATGAAACACCAATTTTTATTGGAGTTCTAAATGGTTCTTTCATGGTGGTTTCCGATTTTTTGAAATTATACAAAAAACCATGTGAAGTTTCTTTTATCAAATTAGCTTCTTATGAAGGAACATCTTCTACAGATTCAGTTAAACAATTAATTGGTTTAAACCAAGATTTAACGGGACGCACCGTGATTGTTTTAGAAGATATTATCGATACAGGAAACACATTAGAAGAGCTGAAAAGATTATTTAAAAGCCAAAATGTAAAACATTTTAAAATCGCAACTCTTTTCTTCAAACCAGACGCTTTCAAAAAAGATTTAAAAATTGATTATGTCGGAATTCGAATTCCAAACAAATTCATCGTTGGTTATGGTTTAGATTACGATGGATTAGGACGCAATTTACCAGAAGTGTATCAATTAAAAGAAGAATAAAAACTAGTAAAAATCAATTATAAAAAAGGAATGATCAATATCGTTTTATTTGGAAAGCCAGGAGCAGGAAAAGGTACTCAGGCAGAATTCTTAAAAGAAAAATACAAATTAGCACACATTTCAACAGGAGACGTTTTTCGTTACAATCTAAAAAACGACACTCCATTAGGTAAAGAAGCGAGAGTATATATGGACGCTGGAGATTTAGTTCCAGACGAATTAACAACTAAAATGCTTATTGATGAGGTAAACAAACACTTGGATTCAAACGGAATTCTATTCGACGGATACCCAAGAACCATTTCTCAGGCGCAAGCATTAGACGCATTTTTACCAACAATTGGTTCAAGCGTAACTGCAACTATCGCTCTTGAAGCAGATGATAATATTTTAGTTGCAAGACTCCTTGAAAGAGGAAAAACAAGCGGAAGAGTAGACGATCAAGACGAAGAAAAAATCAGAAATCGTTACCAAGAATATAATGAAAAAACCGCTCCACTTATAGGGTATTACAAAGATCAAAATAAGTTTCATGCAGTAAACGGAATAGGAACTATTCAGGAAATTACAGAGAGACTTACTGCAATTATCGATACTTTATAGGAGCAATCTCCAGCTGTACGTTACAAGTCACAGCCATAAAATAACTATTTTTCTATGTCATAAAAGGAGCTTCCTTTGGTCGCTCTTTTATGACAAGAAAAATTAGTTTTTTATAGCCATGAGCTTTTCACTTCCATCTGGGCTAGGAATACAGGAATCGACACAGTTCAAGTTATAAACGAATCATCTAAACATTGGAAATAGTAATCATATTTTTTCTAATACTCTTAAACGGGGTTTTCTCTATGTCTGAAATCGCATTGATTTCGGCCAGAAAAAACAGATTGGAAACCGCAGCAAAAAAAGGGAACAAAAGTGCCCAAACGGCCTTAGATTTAGCCAATTCACCCAATAAATTCTTGTCAACGGTACAAATAGGAATTACTCTTATTGGTATTCTTACAGGTATTTTTAGTGGTGACAAAATCACTGCCGATGTAGAAGCATTTGTAAAAGGTTTCCAAGCATTGGTTCCTTATGCACATTCCATCGCTGTTGGGATTGTGGTTGTGGTGCTGACATTTTTTTCATTAGTATTAGGCGAATTACTTCCTAAAAGAATTGGATTAAATTATCCAGAAAGTATTGCCAAAGCAGTTGCAGTACCAATGAAAGTGGTTTCGATAATTACAGCTCCGTTTATTTGGTTATTGACCACTTCAACTGATTTTCTGTTAGATGTTTTACACATAAGACCTACCGCAGACGGAAAAGTAACCGAGGAAGAGATAAAAGCCATCATCAAAGAAGGAACCGAAGGCGGCGAAGTTCAGGAAATTGAACAAGATATAGTAGAACGTGTTTTTCATATCGGTGATAGAAAAATCAATTCGTTAATGACGCATAGAAAGTCAGTGGTACTTTTGCCTTTGCATGCTGATAAAAGCAAAGTAAAAGAATTTATGCTCAAAGAATTGCATTCAATTTATCCTGTTTATGGGGAAAATCACGATGATATTGTGGGAATCGTCAACTTAAAAAACATTTTTGCAAATGTTGATAATGAGAATTTCAATTTAAACGAAATTCTTACCGAAGCCCCATTCATGATGGAACAAACCACTGCTTATAAAGCTTTGGAACAATTCAAGAGAACGGGAATCCATTATGCTTTGGTTTCCGATGAATATGGCGTTTTTCAAGGAATAATTACGTTGAACGATATTTTGGAAGCACTTGTTGGTGATGCTTCCGATTTCTATAAAGATGATTTTAAACTAATTGAAAGAGAGGACGGAACTTGGATGGTCGATGGGCATTATTCATTGCATGATTTCCTTACTTATTTTGAATTGGATGATTTGATAAACGATTACGAAGTAACTACAGTAAGCGGATTAATAATGACTGAATTATCACATATCCCAAAAGAAGGAGAAAAGTTGATTTGGCAAAAATTTGTGTTAGAAGTCATCGATATGGATGGCGTGAAGATTGATAAAGTATTGGTGAAAGCCTTAAAAGATTAAAAAAAATGGTTTAAAAGTTTAAGGGTTTAAAGGTCTAAGAGTTTAAAGGTTTATGGATTAGCTGGTTTTCAACTAACTTTAAACAATTTTAAATTTTTAAACAATTTTAAACTTTTAAGATGCTTTAAGCTTTAAACAAAAGAAAATGACAGAGGGAAATTTTGTAGATTACGTAAAAATATATGTTTCTTCCGGAAAAGGAGGAAAGGGATCTACGCATTTGCATAGAGAAAAATTCATCCAATATGGAGGTCCAGATGGTGGAGATGGTGGTCGTGGCGGACATGTTTATTTGGTGGGAAATAAAGGACTTTGGACTTTATTTCACTTAAAATTTGCTCGTCATATCAAAGCTGGTCACGGAGGTGATGGTGGTGGAGATAGAAGTACCGGAGCTGATGGTGAAGATCAATACATCGAAGTTCCATTGGGAACTGTGGTAAAAGATAAAGAAACAGGCGAAGTTTTATTCGAAATCACTGAAGATGGGGAAAAACGAATTCTTTGTAAAGGAGGAAAAGGAGGTTTAGGAAACTGGCACTTTAGAAGTTCAACCAATCAAACGCCACGTTATTCTCAACCGGGTTTACCTGGTGCAGAAATGGATGTGATTCTGGAACTTAAAGTTCTTGCTGATGTAGGTTTAGTAGGTTTTCCAAATGCTGGAAAATCGACTTTATTATCTGTTTTGACATCTGCGAAACCAAAAATTGCGGATTATCCGTTTACGACTTTAAAACCAAATCTTGGAATTGTGGCTTACAGAGATTTTCAATCTTTCGTAATTGCTGATATTCCTGGAATTATTGAAGGTGCTGCCGAAGGAAAAGGTCTTGGACATTATTTTTTACGTCACATTGAACGTAATTCGACTTTGTTGTTTTTGGTTCCTGTGGATACTCCAAACATCAAGCAAGAGTACGATATTTTGGTGAACGAATTGACCAAGTATAATCCAGAGATGCTAGATAAGGAAAGGTTGCTGGTGATTTCAAAAATCGATATGCTGGATGATGAACTGAAAGCAGAATTAAAAACACAATTAGACAAAGAATTCAAAGGTATTCCTTATTTATTTATTTCATCGGTTGCCCAACAAGGTTTAACGGAATTGAAAGACAAGCTTTGGAAAATGCTTAATGAATAAAAGATATTATTTTTATAGAGAAAGGTGTTCTAGCAATAGAGCACCTTTTTTGTTTATTCTTGTAGTATCAGAAAGTTAACTGGAAAAAAGGCTTTCCAAAAATGCAAAATCTTTCCTAGCTAGCCCTGATCGTAGTGAAAATCCTTGTTGACCGGGGTTCGGGCAACAAGATTGTAACGTAGAGCAGGAACCCATATTTCCTGAAAATGCCTTTTCTTCCGCTTCTAAAAAAAATAGTAATTAATTTTTAGTTTACATATTGTCAATAATATTAAATTCTTAAAAAAAGACCAAAAACTCTTATATATATTTAATTTTTAAGGCTTTTGGAATTGTGTAATTATGAAAATGAAGTATATTCGCAGTACTTAATTAAATTAACATGAAAAAAATAATTTTATTCTTGACCATGTGCTTAATGGCTTTTCCGGTGAGAGCTGATGAGGGGATGTGGTTTTTGATGTTTATCGAAAGATTGAACCATAGAGATATGGAAAAAATGGGCTTGCAATTGACAGCCGAAGAAATTTATAGTATTAATCATCATAGTCTTAAAGACGCTGTTGTGCAATTTAATGGAGGTTGTACGGCTGAAATAGTTTCAAAAGATGGTTTGGTTTTGACCAATCACCATTGTGGTTATAGCGCCATTGCTGAGCTTTCAACAGCAGAACAAAATCATTTGAAAGATGGTTTTTGGGCCAAAAGCCGTTCGGAAGAATTGAAACCAAAATCGTTATATGTTCGTTTCTTTGTTCGTATGGACGATGTTTCTAAAAGAATTTTATCTAAAGTAAATGATAAAATGACCGAAACGGAAAGAAACAAAGTGATTCAGCAAGAAATTAATTTGATTGAGAAGGAAAATAGCGAAGGCGGAAAATATACGGTTTCTGTTCGTCCTTTTTTTCAAGGAAATGAATATTATTATTTTGTTTACCAAGATTACACCGATGTTCGTTTAGTGGGAACACCTCCTGAAAGTGTTGGTAAATTTGGTGGCGATACTGATAATTGGGAATGGCCTCGTCAAACTGGGGATTTCTCAATGTTTAGAGTGTATGCTGATAAAGATGGAAATCCTGCAACTTATTCTAAAGAGAATGTGCCTTTGCAACCAAAGCATTATTTGCCAATCAGCATTAAAGGAGTTAAGGAAAATGATTTTGCGATGATTTTGGGATATCCTGGAAGAACAAACCGTTGGATGCCTGCTGGTGGAATCGAGCAAAACGTGAAATTTGCTTATCCTGCTTGGGTTGAAGGTGCCAAAACCGGAATGGACCAAATGAAAAAGTATATGGATAAAGACGCAACTGTGCGTTTACAATATGCTTCTAAATATGCTTCTACGGCTAATTACTGGAAAAACCGTCAAGGTATGATTGATGCTTTAACAAAAGCTGGAACTGCAAAAATTAAAGCAGCTCAGGAAGCAAAATTCAATGCTTGGGCAAATAAACCTGAAAACAAAGCAAAATACGGAAATGTAATTGCCACGATTAATAAATATTATGCAGAAACGAATTTGAAAGCGCGTCATGATAATTATTTATCACAGTTGTTACGTACCTCTGCTTATGGAGTTGCGCCATCAAATATCGGAAATGCATTGATTGCTTATTATAAAGAAAACGAGGCTAAGAGAGATGAAATGCTTCCTAAAATTACTGCTGCAATTGAAAATGTTTATGGTAATTTTTATGCACCAGCTGAAAAAGATATCCTTACTGCACAATTAAATTTATACGCTGCAAAAGGAGCTGAATATGGTTTAGCACCAGAAGTAGCTAAAATGAAAGCAACTAACAATGGTAATTTTTCAACAGATGTGGATGCAGCAATTGCTAAAAGTATTTTTGCTTCCAAAGAAACTTTAGCGGCTTTCATGAAAGATCCAAAACCAGAAGTGATTGCAACGGATCCTTTGTATATTATCTCTAATGATTTGTTGACAAAATACAGAGCAAAATCTACACAAGAAACTGTAGCTGATGACAATTTTGCTATCGCTTTCCGTGAGTTAGTTGAAGGGTTAAGAGAGTCTAAATTAAATGCAATTAAATATCCAGACGCCAACTCTACATTGAGATTGACTTATGGAAAAGTTCGTGCTTTACCTGCAGACAAACGTAATGATGCCAAAATCAATAACTATACTACAATGACCAGTATGGTGAAAAAGTACAAAGCAGGAGATCAGGAATTTGATTTACCGGCGAGATTATTAGAATTGAATAAGGCAAAAGATTTTGGTCAATATGCTGATAAAGCAGGATATATGCCAATTAACTTTTTGACAGATAATGATATTACTGGAGGAAATTCTGGTTCACCAGTGCTTAACGGAAAAGGGGAATTAATAGGTATTGCATTTGACGGAAACATCGAAGCTATGGCAGGTGATGTTATTTTTGATCCAAAATTGCAAAGAACAATTAACGTTGATATTCGTTATGTACTTTGGATTATCGACAAATACGCAGGAGCAAAAAATATTATTGACGAAATGACGATTATAAAATAATATATATTGTATTTGCGCCTTAGAGATGCACCGTAGAGATGCACCGTAGAGATGCACTGCAGTGCATCTCTACTGCACAATGCATTTCAAACAAAAACCCGGTAAATCTTTTAAGATTTATCGGGTTTTGTATTTTTCATTTCTTAATCATTATACGTATCAAAAAGGAATTCCAAAGTTTCAGGAATATTATTGGCTTTCATAATTGGATATTTTACCCGAGCATTTAGCCAATTCTCAATTTTTAAATCAAAATCATCGCCAACATCATAAAGTACTGGAACCCCTAGTTTTTTGAGAGCAGCAGCATTGCATTCCTGTTCATAATGCTGACGAATAGGAATGCTCAATATTTTTTTGCCAAGATATAAAGCTTCTGAAGGAGTTTCAAATCCACCGCCTGTGATGATTCCTTCACAGTTAATAAGGCTTTTATTGAAATACTCTTGGTTGACTGGATAATAGGTAATGTTTTTGTCGGTACGTTTGGTTTTAATTCCGTTCAAAAACCAATGAAATTGAATGTTTGGGAGTTTGTTGAAAGCTCTCTCTAAACAATCTTGTTGGAACGAAGGCAGATAAACAGTGATATGACCTTTGTTTTTTGGTTCAACATTTACGATTTCATCTTTGATAATTGGAGGGTAAATGAAATCATCATATTTATCAAAATGTAAGCCGATATTTTTTGGTGAAGGCGCATAATGTTTTAGAATCATTTCTCCCATGACGCTTTTCTTCTCGGGTCTTGGCGTGTTAGGTGAAATGAAGCTTGCCTGATGTCCAAATTGCACCGATTTTACTTTTTGCATTTTACAAGCCAACGATGTAATAGAATCAAAATCGTTGATGACGATATCGTAGTTTTTTAATGGCAAAATTCCAGCATCTTTATATATTTGTCTTGGTTTGATATTTTTAGCGATATCCCAGTAATTCAATCCGCCACATTTGCTGTAATGAAGGCTACAACCAGCGCTTCTGAATTTTATAGGTAAATTGATGTCGAGTGTTGCATTGTTCCCACTAAGAAAAAAATCAACTTCGCCATATTTTTGTAGATAAGGATATAATTGTGTGGCTCTGCTAATGTGTCCGTTACCTGTAGCTTGAATTGCATAAAATATTTTCATTTCTGTATATTTTAAAATTTTAGGAGAGAATTTTGTTTACAATATCTCTTTCGGCTTTTTCTTCAAAAGTTTCTGAGTCTGAGTAGTGTTCTCTTTTGTAATGATAAAGACTCCATTTTTGCTTTTTATATTCTAATGCAGTAAGATTTTCTATCCAATCACCACTATTAAGGTACATTACGTTTCCATGTTCATTGGCTATTTGTTTCATTTGTGGTTTGTGAATGTGCCCGCAAACAACATAACTATATTTTTTTTGTATAGCAATTTCGGCCGCCGTGGTTTCAAAATTGGAAACAAAAGAAACGGCTTTTTTGACACTGTCTTTTATCATTTTGGAAAAACTTCGTTTCTCTTTTCCTAACAAAACCAAAAACCAATTGATTAAACTATTAATAAGAATTAACAAATCATAACCCTTTCCGCCAAGTTTGGCTAGTATTTTGGCATAGCCTTGAGTGGAAGAATCGAAAACATCACCATGAAAAATCCATGTTTTTTTGCCATCCAAATCCAAAACGAGTTTATCAACCAATTCAAAATTTCCTAAAATAAAATCGGAGTATTTTCGCAGAGCTTCATCATGATTTCCTGTAATGTAGATTACCCGAGTGCCTAGATTTGACATTTTGATAATCTGCCTCAAGACATTCATGTGTGATGCAGGAAAGTAACTTTTGGTAAAGCTCCAGATATCAACGAAATCGCCATTTAAAACCAATGTTTGAGGGTTTATTGACTTTAAGTATTGTAATAATTCTTTGGCGTGACAGCCATAAGTACCTAAATGAACATCGCTTATAACTACCAGCGGAATTTTTCTTTTTCTTTTCATAAAAAGTTTTTACGAAAGTAAGACCGTAATATTATGGGAATGTGTCTTTAGTATTATTTTTATGATTAATTATTTGGCGGAGATTCACGGAGGCAGCGCTGAGATTCGCAAAGAATTTAGAATGAAAAAAAATGTGCATTTCTGTTTTTCTCTGTGAAATAGTCTGTGAAATCCATATTATGTCTTTGGCACAATCTTGTCATTCTGTAGGAATCTCAAAACGTGAGTAACCAACGTGAGATTCCTACGGAATGACAAAACAGTGCGATTAAAATCCTTTCAATATGTTAGTAAACCTGTCGGATTTAATCTTCTTATGATCTTCCTAATACTAACCCGTTGGGTAAAATTATTTTTAACCACATAGAAACATAGAATCTATAGTTCTCAAAAAGAATTTGATAGTCGTCTCACTTATCACATAGTCTATCTATGTGAAAAATAGGCCTATTTCTACTCTTCTTAATGATTTACTATTAAATCTATGCATCTATGTGGTTTGTTTTTTGTTCAAATTTGACCCGAGCGACAGTTTCACCCAACGGGTTAATGCTAATATTTTTTAAAGCATTTAATTTTTTTGTTTAATTTTTACTCAATCCTCACCCGTATTCCTTTAGTGTGACTACTATATTCCGGAGCATACATACTCTCAATAGTGGTGATTCCGTTAGAGAAATTCCCGGTGTTATTGACGCGAATATCATATTCCAGCACATAAGTTCCTTTGTTTATTTGGTCAAAAAAGAAATGAGTTGCTGCATCTTTAGTACTTTTATAAAATCCAAGACCTCCTTTATATTGATAAGAAGAAAGAACATCTATAGGTTCAAAACAAGAAGCTCGCATATCCTTTAAATGTACAAATTCCATGTCTTCTTTGGCGGAAATAATCAGTCTGACAGTCACTAAATCTCCAATTTTTAAACTGTTTTTAGTGGTTATTTTTTGTAATTGATCTCCTTTCAGTGTGCTTTTTTTGATGTACAATTCTTTTGAAACCGATAAGTTAGTGTTTGAATTACTTTTTATCTTATCTAAATCCTCAAAATATTGCCAATAAACTCCACCGAATCCAGGAACTTTCGATTTGTTTTCTACGACAATTGTTGCCATTTCTTTTCTGATTTCGTCGGCTTTCCAGTTGAGTTTAATATAACCGGTCTCGGCTTCTTTTTCGTTTTCAGAAAGTTTTTTAGTCAGGATTTTTGTGTCTCCGATTTTGATGATAGTGTTGTCTTTTACACTTAACCAATCATTGCCTTGAATCAGTAAAGCGTACACAGCTTCGGTAGTTGATTTGGTTGTTGGCCAGTTTTTGGTTTGCTTGTTTTTGAATAACCAAACTTTCATTGCATCGACAGATTTAGTATCGTTATTGATTTCGGCGAAAGCCTCAATTAATAAAGCTTGTGTTTCAATTGGCGCTTGATACCAATACCAACCTGATTTATTTGCAATCCAATACATTCCCCAATCTTCGTTGTTGGATGCGGTTTCTTTTAGGCTTTCGATAATCTTTTTGGCAGTATCTTTTTCGCCAAAACGATTTAAGGTCAGCGCCGCTAATCCTTTTTCGTATAAAGAATAGTTCAACCAATCTTTTTTGGCGGTTTCAAGATATAATTTAGTCGCTTTTTTCAGCGTATCCGAAAGCGGATAATTTTTCAAATAGAAACTTCTGGTATATAAATAATGCAAATCAGAATAAGGAGTTGGCCAAATTAGTTTGTTTGTAGCCTTTAAATCTTTAGTTCTTTGTCTATAATAGTCCAGAAATTTGCTATCAATAAACGGAATTCCTTTTTCTGAAATTTCATCTATTTTTTTGATGGTTTCATCATTTGTATTCAATTTTGACAAATGTCCTAAGCCTGCTAAAATATGTCTGGTAATATATTCGCTTTCATCACTTCCGTCAAACCATGGAAAACCTCCTGACGGTTTTTGTTTTTGTTTTAATTTTTGAAAAGTAACTTCCTGCGAAGTTTTCATTTTTACTAAATCAAAAAGCAAGGCCAGATTTTTTTTCTTTTCATCTTCACTTTGAGCATCGTTTAACCAAGGTGTTTCGGCAAGAATCAACGATTTTAATTCTTCGTTTTCTTCTAATTTAGAATTTAGTTTTCCGTTTTTTCTCCAGGTTTCAAAAACAGTAGCAATTTTTGGATTACTCAAAATAATCTCAGAAGCCAAAGCATTTGCATAAAAACGAGCGAATGTTTGTTCGGCACATTCGTGTTCGTATTCCATCAAATAAGGAAGCGACTGAATTGCTAACCAAGAAGGATTGGAAGTATATTCTAAAGTAAAGAGATGATTTTTTAAAGTCGTTGAATTGTTGTTTTTCAGATTCTCAAAAGTGTATTCTTTTTTAGAATTTTCCCTAACCCAAATCGGAATACTTTCGGTAACGAGCATGTTATTTGTTAGAACCGGAAGTATATTTTCTTCGCCATCAGAGAAGTTTCCAGCTTTTGCTAAAATTTTATACTGAACTCCCTGCAAGCCTTCGGGAACAGTAATTGTCCAATTTGCGGTTGTATTTCCCAATGCAGGAATAGTGAAATTTTTCACGTTTTTTGCATTCAACATTTTGGCGTCGATAGGTTGCATCGTTGTAGCATCAAAAAACTGTAAAAGAGCAATTCCTGTTTTCGCTTCATTGGTCATATTTGAGATTTTGGCAGCAATCACAATCGTATCTTTTTCTCTAAAAAATCGAGGAAAATTAGGCAGAATCATCAAGTCTTTTTGAGTGATAACACTTTTTTCTAAATAACCAGTTACGGCATTTTTATTGTGTGCCAACAAACGAAATTTCCAAGCCGTCAAAGCTTCGGGAGAAGTAAAATTAAGACTTAGTTTTCCTTTGGAATCTGTTCTCAGATTTGGATAAAAGAAAGCAGTTTCAGAGAGATTTTTTCTGGCTTTTACTTGGGTTAAAGCTTCTAATGATTTTTTGGTTGTAATTATTACCACTCCATTTGCGCCTTTGCTTCCGTATAATGCGGTGGCTTTTTCGTCTTTTAAAACATCGACTGAAAGAATGTCAGCAGGATTTAGATTTTGAATGTCTTTCACAATTTCTCCGTCAACAATATACAGAGGTGTTGCTCCGTTTGCTGAAGCATTTCCTCTAATAGTAATTCCATTGACTTTTCCTTGTAACGCACTAACAGCTCCAGTAAGAGATTTCTTTTCCTTTTTCGCATATCCTACTTCTGTAACTTCGTTTAACGTAATAGCAGCAACACTTCCAACACTAATGTCGTTTTGTGTTATTGGTGCATCAGAATCTCCATAAATTGAATTATTAAAATTAAATCCAAACCAATTTAATTGAGTTTCCTCCTTTTGAAGTTTAATTGGCAATGATTCTAAATTTAAATTCCGAATATCCGTATATGTTTTCTCAAACCCTAGACCAGTTCTAAAATTCACCCCATTATTATTGAAGTCATAAAAATTAAGAGCATCCCAATCTTTTATGGTAAACTGGTCTAAAGAACTGTCATACATCGAGGCTAGAATTTCAGCTTCTTTTTGTGTATTTATTGCATTGAGTTTGAAAGACCAATTTTCAATACTTCCTGGTTGGATTTTATTTCTGAAACTTTCTACTGAAAAGTCCATTTTTGGTTCATCAAATTTTAATTCTACTTCTAATTGATTGTTGAAATTTTGATTTTCAAAAACACTTTCGAAACCAAATTTCAACAATTTTTCGAACTCTTTTTGGATCGGAATATTAAGTGTTGCTTGATGATTTTCTAAAATGATATTCTTCTCAAAAAAAGTTTGGTTTTTGTAATTTCCAGTAGTATGAATATGCAAAGTATCCATTACTGAACGAATTTGAATTGTTACAAACCCATCTTTTTTTGGATCTTTATTGATTTGCTCAAAAGTGAATAATTTATTTGGGTTAAATTTGTTTTTGCTTTGTATGATAGAGAATAAAGAAGCAGTTTCAATAGGATTGTCAAAACTGTCTTTTGCAGAAAACACAACAAAATAATTTCCGGATTGATAATTCGAAATAAAATCAAGTACAATTTTTTTGTCTTTTTCAGTATCTATTTTTCTAGAAAAGACTAATGTTTTATTAGGCTCTTTGGAAAAATCAGGATTGTTTATTTCATAAGGAAATAATTTTTCAAAATCGGCATCAGAAATAGTTTTGATTTCAGGTTGTTGAAAAACTCTATTTTTGAATTTATTTGGAAACGGACTCACAAAATACAATTTGATTTCGCCTTTTACGGCTTTAAATTCACCATTCAAATTGGTACTGTTGAGTGTGATTTCATTTTTATTTTTCGTTTCAATTTGTATAGGTATCTGAGCGTTTAAAATCAAATCATGATAACCTACTTTAATAATTGTTTCAGCCGAATGTGTTTCTCCATTGATGTCGGTAACAGTTGCATTCACTCGATAATTAAAAACAGGCAATAGTTTTTTATCGGCATTAGCAGAAGGTTTTGCGACAAAATCAATAGTAAATTTCCCAGAAGCATCAGTTTTGGTTTCGCTGGTAACTAGAATTTCGCTTTGTTCATTGCCATAATAATTTCTGTAAAAATTAGTAAAACGAGTAATTGTGTAGGTTACTTTGGCATCAGAAATTGAACTACCTGCAAATGCTTTGGCATTTCCTTTTACAGTAACGGATTGATTGACTTGAAAGCTTTCTTTTTTGGGTTCAAAAGTCACTTCAAATTTCGGGCGTTTGTATTCTTCGACTTTAAAATAAGTATTGGAGTTTTCTAAATTTACATTATTCCAAAATGGATATTCGTTTTTTGATTTGTCAGTTGAGATAACATCGGGTTTGTTTGCATAAATCCTAAAATCGCCAGTTAAACCACTTGTTGGCAAAACAAATTCACCTGAAAAAGAACCAAATTCATTAGTCGTTACATCAAATTCTTTAAATGTGGAATAATTAGGATCTTGAATGGTTATTTTGAAAGAAGTATTAGGAACGATACTCGATTTGTCGTTCTTTTTTTGAATGGCAATTCCTTTATAATAGACCGTTTGTCCAGGACGATAAATGGCTCGGTCTAAATAAAATTCTACTTTGCCTCTAAAATTTTCATTTTCCTTATTCTCAGAATAGTCATTAGCATATCCAATGTATTCTTTGTTGATTAAAATAGTGTCATTTGTAGAATACAATAGAATTGGATATCGATTGTAATAATTACCGTCTTTTGGTTTGTAGATTGCTAAGCCATCTGCATTG
>NZ_DATIDY010000009.1:0-9840 GCF_035456085.1 Flavobacterium sp. | reverse complement strand
GCCTTTTGTTTTGCGGTTCTAAAACGGTTCAAATAGCCAACAGAAACTGGCATATCTTTCAATCTTTCGCTAAAAGTTCTATAATGTTGATAAGCCAAAATAGTCGTGGGAACCAAAACCGCTACTTGTTTGCTATTATCTACAGCTTTGAAAGCTGCTCGAATCGCAACCTCGGTTTTACCAAATCCTACATCACCACAAACCAAACGATCCATTGGGCGTTCGCTTTCCATATCGGCTTTGACTTCCTGCGTAGATTTGATTTGGTCAGGTGTGTCTTCATAAATAAAAGAACTTTCCAATTCGTTTTGCAAATAACTATCAGGTGCAAATTGAAAGCCTTTTTCTAATCTTCGCTTCGCATACAATTGAATCAAATTGAATGCAATATTTTTGACTCTTGCTTTGGTCTTTTGTTTTAAAGCTTTCCAAGCATTTGAACCTAGTTTATATATTTTGGGCGGCGTTCCATCTTTTCCGTTGTATTTTGAAATTTTATGCAGGGAGTGAATGCTCACATACACAATATCATTATCAGCGTAAACCAGTTTTATTGCTTCCTGCGTTTTACCTTCAACCTGAATTTTTTGTAAACCTCCAAACTTTCCAATTCCGTGATCAATATGCGTTACATAATCGCCAACAGATAAAGACGTAAGTTCTTTTAAAGTTAAATTTTGCTTTTTGGAATAACCATTTTTGATACTGAATTTATGATAGCGCTCAAAAATTTGGTGATCAGTATAACAACAAATTTGGTTTTCCTGATCTATGAAACCTTGGTACAAAGGCAACACAATCGTCTTGTATTGCTTTCTAATATTCTCAGAATTGGCTTCGTCTAAAGATTCAAAAATATCATGAAAACGTTTCGTCTGAGCTTCATTTGAACAAAACAAATAATTTTGGTAGCCATTAAAATGATTATCACTCAAATTATTCATCAACAAATCAAATTGTTTATTGAAAGACGGCTGTGGCTGAATGTGGAATTCAAATTTTTTAGTGATTTTGAAAATAGCTTTAGAACTGAATTCAACCACCGAAAAATCCAAAGCGCGTTGAACAAATGCCTTTTGATTCAGGAATAATTGCTCTGGAGTAGCATGCTTTATATCTTTGGAAAGTTTTTCATAGGCTTCTTCGGCTTTGCCAAATTGCTTGTCCAATTCGTATAAAAGATTCTCTGCATTTTGAAAAAACAAAACTGTTTTTTCATTGATATAATCTAGAAAACTCTCTCTGTTTTCCTGAAAAATTTTATTCTCAACATTAGGAATAATGGTGATTTTTTTCTTTTGTTCCAATGACAATTGGGTTTCCACATCAAAAGTTCTGACACTCTCCACTTCGTTGCCAAAAAACTCTATTCGGTATGGATTGTCATTTGAAAACGAGAACACATCGACAATTCCACCGCGAACGGAAAACTCTCCAGGTTCAGTAATAAAATCAACTCGCTTGAATTCGTATTCAAATAAAACTTCGTTCAGAAAATCAATCGAAATTTTATCGCCAACAGTAACTTTCAGCGTATTTTTATCCAAATTTTGTCTGGTAACTACTTTTTCAAAAAGCGCCTCTGGATAGGTAACAATGACTGCAGGCTTCTTGCGGGAATTGATTCGGTTCAAAACCTCAGCGCGAAGTAAAACATTGGCATTGTCAGTTTCTTCAATTTGGTACGGACGGCGGAATGAACCCGGATAAAACAGTACATCCTGCTCGCCTATCATTTGTTCCAAATCATTCAGATAATAAGCAGCTTCTTCTTTATTATTCAAAACCACCAAAAATGGAAGTTCTGCCTTCTTAAAAATCGACTGAATTATAAAGGAAGTTGCCGATCCCAGCAAACCTTCCAAATGCATTTTTACCTGATTATTCGCCTGTAAACCAGCTACAATCTGAGCCGTTTTGGGAGATGAATCATAAACCGAATATACTGTAGCTTTACTCAACGTTGTACTCCGTTTGGATTAATATTATTACTCGGACTAACTGGGCTAATAGGCATTGGCGAATTTCCAGATGGAATTGCTCTTGAAGTATCTCTAATCATTTGTAACAATTCAGATTCTCCAGCCTCCATTGGGATTTTGTTTTTTTCAACAATCTTATCCATTTGTCTTTGTAGAGAGACGAGTTCAATATTTATTTCAGCTACGAGTTTCGTTACTTTTTTATCCGAAATATCATTAAGATTGATATACAAATCCAACATTTGCACTTGGGTAATCAAAGTTGCAATTCGGCTTCTTATTTGTGGCGTGTCAAATTGAGGCGGGATATTCATATTCAAAGCCATCGCTTTTTTGGTCAGTGCTTTGGATTTCTTTTGAAAATCAGTAATTTTTTTTGATGGTTTAGCCGCCAATTCTGCCATAAATTCTTTCCATTGTGGCCAGGTCGAAATAGTCGCCTCAGAAGTCTCATTGATTGGAAAATCAAAGAATTCCCATCCCTTTTTTATATTGGCAAAAATTGTTTCTCTTTTTTTCGCATCTTTCATCTGATCGGCAAGACGTTTTTCGTTATTAGTATTATCACACGAAAATTGCATCAAAATCACCAAAAAAAGTAGCGCTAATCTATTGTTCATTTTCCAAATTATTTGAACCACAAAGTTACAAAGTAAATTTACAATACCGAATTTCGATATTAGAATAACAATCTGTTGGCAATTCTTCTTTTTAACTGAATTTAATCATTCCAAAAAAGCCCAGATATTTGATTATTGAAAAACAATTGTGATTTTTATAACTTTTTTAGCAAAATTGTGATATTTAACGAAATCGTTATCTTTGTTTCTCTAAAGTAACCAATATGAATCCAAAGATCTTAATAATAGGCGCTTGCGGTCAGATAGGCACCGAATTGACTCACCAACTCCGAGCCCTTTATGGAATCGATAATGTAATTGCCTCTGACATTCGAAAATTAAATAATGAGGTTGTCAATTCAGGACATTTCGAAGTAGTCAACGCTTTGGATTTTAATCAAATCGAACATTTAGTAGAAATTCATCAAATTACCGATGTCTATTTAATGGCTGCTTTACTATCAGCAACAGCCGAAAAAAATCCTGCCTTTGCTTGGGATCTGAATATGAATTCACTTTTTCATGTCCTGAATTTGGCAAAAGCCGGAAAAATAAAAAAGGTATTTTGGCCTTCGAGCATCGCAGTTTTTGGATCAACAACTCCTAAAGAAAACACGCCTCAATACACCATTATGGAGCCCTCGACAGTATATGGCATTAGTAAACAAGCTGGCGAGAGATGGTGCGAATACTATCATAATATTTTTGGTGTCGATGTTCGTAGCATCCGTTATCCGGGATTGATCAGTTGGACGACTGAACCTGGCGGAGGAACTACAGATTATGCTGTAGATATTTATCACAAAGCCATTAGCGATGGAAAATATGAGTGTTTTTTAAATCCTGAAACCAAAATGCCAATGATGTACATGGACGATGCCATAGCCGCGACCATCAACATTATGAAAGCGCCGAAAGAACAAATTAAGATTCACTCGTCATATAATCTAGCCGCAATGAGTTTTACTCCTGCCGAAATTGCTGCCGAAATCAAAAAACACATTCCTGAACTCGAAGTAACTTACAATCCTGACTTTCGTCAAAAAATTGCCGATAGTTGGCCAGCCAGTATCGATGACACTCAAGCCAGAGCAGACTGGGGTTGGAATCATAGATTTGATCTGGAAACAATGACTTCTGACATGCTAAAAAATCTAAAACCACAATACCAAACCGAATTATAGTTTCGAAGACTAACCATTGATTAATTATTTGGGCCTGACCCGATGAGAAAAGGAGCTTTAGTTAGCTCCTTTTCTCGTCCGGGTTGAGCTGAATGTCATTAAGATAAGGATTTCTTGAGAAGATTTAATAAAGATAACTCTCGCAAAGTCGCAGTGACGCAAAGAAATACGTTCCAAACTTTGCGTCACTGCGCCTTTGCGAGACCAATTAAAGCTTAACTTAATGACATTGGGGTTAGGCTATCCATGCTACTTGGGTAACTTATTTAGCTATTCATCAACAATAAAAATTCAGCAAATTCTGAACTTACTACAAGTCAGCAAATAAAACTGCTCACATATAACGTTTGAGTAATTATCATCTTTGTTTTTTGTGATTTCTATAAGCCTTTTTAAGAGCGTTTTAGTTAAATTGCAGCCGGAAACAATGAGTACGAATATGTCAGAAACAAATGAAGAAAAATGTGCTGAAAGGGCAAGATTACAATTAAGAACAGATAATAAAGGTTGGAAAAAATGGGGTCCCTATTTAAGCGAAAGACAATGGGGAACCGTTAGAGAAGATTATTCTCAAAGTGGTTATGCGTGGGGAAGCACTACTCATGACATGGCACGCTCCAAAGCATATCGATGGGGAGAAGAAGGAATAGGAGGAATTTCAGATAATAAGCAACATGTTTGTTTTGCTTTTGCTTTTTGGAACCACAAAGACAGAATCCTAAAAGAACGTCTTTTTGGCTTAACGCCAGCCGAATCCAATCACGGGGAAGATGTCAAAGAAATCTACTATTACCAAGATGCTACGCCAACCCACTCTTATCAAAAAATGCTGTATAAATATCCCCATGCAGTTTTTCCATACGAGAAATTAATTGAAGAGAGTAGAAAACGAAGCCGTCAGGAACCTGAATACGAAATACTCGATACAGGGGTTTTTGACAAAGATGAATATTTTGACATCACTATCGAATATGCCAAAGCCGATGAACAAGATATTCTAATTAAAGTTACAGTAGAAAACCGCTCCAAAACTACTGCTCCCATTACAGTATTGCCTACTATTTGGTTTAGAAATACCTGGAGCTGGGGTTATGAAAATTACAAACACAAACCAACTTTAACAGGAATAGGAAATTCTCATATAGAAGTACAACACCGATTGGTTGGAAACTTCAATTTGTATGCTGAACATTCCAAAGAATTTTTGTTCTGTGACAATAAAACAAATTTTGAAAAATTATATAAATCTCCTGCTCAATCGCTCTATGCCAAAGACGGAATTAATGATTATATAATTCATAATAAAAAAGATAGCGTAAATCCTTTGTGCACAGGAACAAAAGCAGCTGTGCATTACGACGACATCATTCCTGGTCATGGCAAAAAAGAATTTCGTCTCCGTTTTACCAATACAACACCAGAAGATGCTTTTGTAGATTTTGATACTATTTTCCAAAAAAGAATTAACGAAGCAGATGAGTTCTATGATGAAATTCAGGAAGGTGTAAAAGACGAAAAATTAAGATCGATTCAGCGACAAGCTTACGCTGGAATGCTTTGGACCAAACAATGGTATTACTACAATGTTTTTGAATGGCTAAAAGGAGATCCATCGACTCCAAAACCAGAAAAATCCAGGATGGAAGGAAGAAACAGTACCTGGAAACACATGTATACTTCAAACATTCTCTCGATGCCTGACAAATGGGAATATCCTTGGTTTGCAGCATGGGATTTGGCGTTTCATACATTGCCATTGGCGAGATTGGATCCAGATTTTGCCAAAAGACAATTATTGGTCATTTTACGCGAATATTACATGCATCCCAACGGACAAATTCCTGCTTATGAATGGTCATTTTCGGATGTAAATCCACCTGTACACGCTTGGGCAACCTGGAAAGTATATGAAATTGATAAAAAAGCCAATAACGGAGTTGGTGACACCATTTTCTTGGAAAGGGTTTTCCACAAATTACTGCTGAATTTTACTTGGTGGGTCAATTTGAAAGATGCCAATGGCAATAATATCTTTGGAGGAGGATTCCTTGGGATGGATAATATTGGAGTATTTGATCGCTCCTCTGATATAGCATCTGGTCATAATTTAGAACAAGCCGATGGTACAGGCTGGATGGCGATGTATTGCTTAAATATGTTGCGTATTGCCTGCGAAATATCACTCAAAAATCCAGTTTATCAAGATATGGCATCAAAATTCTTTGAGCATTTCTTGCAAATTTCTGGAGCATTACAAGCCTTAGGAGAAAACCAATTAAGCCTTTGGGACGAAGAAGACCAGTTTTATTATGACATGCTTCATAAACCAAATGGTGATGCAGAATTGTTGAAGATTCGTTCGATGGTGGGATTAATTCCTTTATTTGCCGTAGAGGTATTGACACCTGAATTGCTTGAAAAATTACCTCAGTTTAAACGTCGTGTGGAATGGGTTCTGAAAAACCGTCCAGACTTAGCCAGTTTAATTTCGAGTTGGTACAACCCAGGGAAAGGAGAAACGCGTTTACTCTCTACTCTTAGAGGTCATCGTATGAAAATGATCCTCAAACGTATGTTTGACGAAAAAGAATTTTTATCCGATTTTGGAGTGCGTTCTTTGTCTAAATATCACAAAGAGCACCCTTATAAATTTAACCATCATGGAGAAATTATTCAGGTAGATTATACTCCGGCCGAAGCCACAGGCGATATGTTTGGAGGAAATTCCAATTGGAGAGGTCCAATTTGGTTTCCAATGAATTATTTGATTTTGGATTCTTTAGAAAAATTTCATGAATATTACGGAAAAGATTTCAAAGTAGAATACCCAACAGGATCAGGTAATTTGGTTAATTTAAAGGAATCTGCCGAAGGCGTCGCCAAACGATTACTGACATTATTTGTTCCCAATAACGATAAAAAAATTCCAATGTATGGGGAATACAAAAAATTTCAGGAGGATCCGCTTTTCAATAAAAACCATTTGTTTTTTGAATATTTTGATGGCGATAACGGAAAAGGTTTAGGCGCTAATCATCAAACAGGCTGGACAGGACTTATTGCTGAAATCATCAGACATTTGCATGAAGAAATTGATTTTAATGTGACAGCAGCAGATGGCAGTTAAAGTTAGCTGACAATAATCTAGTAATTATAGTTAACTAAAAGGCTCATTTAAGATATATTTTAAATGAGCCTTTTTGCAATATCTCCTTAACAATGTCTTTTTTCAAAAGCACATTATAAGTTAACCACAACTTTCCCTACTGTTCTCCCTGTTTGTAATTGCAAATGAGCTTTCGACATTTCATCAAATGAAAATGTTTTTGAAACGTGTGATTTCAGAATTCCTTTTTCCAATAAATCAGCGATAATAGTCATGTCTTCTCCAGAAGATTTGACCAAAACGAACGATAAATCGACATTTTTATTTTTTGCCTTATCCAAATATTCCTGTGGAATAGCACTTGACGGAATGGTTACAATTTTGCCACCGCTTCGGGTACTTTCTATTAATTGTTCTATACTATTGCCTGCAACCGTATCGAATACAAAATCAACATCAGAAAGTTTTTTAAAATCTTCTGTTGTATAATCAATGTGCTGGTCTGCTCCATTTTGCAATACAAAATCTTTGTTTTTTGATGATGATGTACCAATTACATAAGCACCTAAATATTTGGCTATTTGTGTGGCATAATGCCCAACTCCACCTGATGCCCCGTGAATTAAAACTTTATCGCCTTGTTTGATATTTGGCTTTAATATTTGCCAGGCAGTTAAAGGAGCCAAAGTCGCGGCAGCAGCTTCCTGATGTGAAATAGCATTGGGTTTTAATGTTAAGTGAGAAGAAGGAACCGCCACAAATTCGGCATAAGCGCTTCCATTACCAGGAAAATTAGCCATTCCAAAAACCTCATCACCTATTTTGAAGTTCACAACTTTTGAGCCTGTTTTTTCAATTACTCCAGACAAATCCCATCCTAAAGTTACAGGTCGCTCCGAACCAAAAAGCCATGATAAACTCCCTTCGCTGGCTCTTGATTTGCAATCGACAGGATTGACACTCAATGAAGCTACTTTTACTAATACTTCATCCTCTTTAATTTCAGGAATTGGTGCATCTATATATTTCAGATTATCCACACTTCCAGCTTCATGTAAAATAATTTTTTTCATTTCTATTTTTTTTAAGTTCAATAATCAAAAGTAAAACTTTAGTATCTTTGTAGCAAGTAGGTACTTTATTGTGTCTTACATACTAAAAAGATACTAATGACTGTTTTCAGTACTTTAAAAGCTATAAAAAAATGAAAAAAAATTTAGATTATGATTCCTGTACCGAGATTTCGTGCTCTGTAGACTATGCTTTCAGAAGAATAGGCGGAAAATATAAGGGTCGGATTTTATGGCATTTAAGCCTTAAAAATGTATTGAGATATGGTGAACTTCGCAAAACGCTTTCGGATGTTACACCAAAAATGCTGACTCAAACATTGAGAGAACTGGAAGAAGATGGTTTAATAAATAGAAAAGTATTTCACGAAGTACCGCCAAAAGTGGAATACACTTTGACCGAAATTGGAGCCGAACTTATTCCGTTTATTAGTCATTTAAAATCGTGGGGAGATAAACAAAGAGCAAATGGAAATTCGAAAGTTGAGAATAAAAAACTGACTGTTTCTTAAGTGCCCTTCGGCTGGGTGAGGGATCGCAGCAATCCGCCACAGCGGAGCGGAGAGCCCGACAGCTTCTTGATAAATGGGCGAATAACCGCAAAGAGAATTTGCCCATTTATCAAGAAGGTGGCACCTCCTAATAATTATAATTCATTAAATAATATTGTTTAGCTGATGACAATTTTCTTTCCAGTTTCGGCAGCTTTATAAATGGCGTTGATCACTTTTATGTCTTTTAGACCTTCTTCGCCTGTTATGTGATTTGGTAATGGTTTGTTTTCTAAAATTAACTGGCATATTCCATCCAACTGGGCTTTTTGTTGGTTTATAACTGGAAATTGCAATTCTTTTTCAGAGGTTTTACCTTTAAATGGGCCGTAGCTTAATGCCGGGCTTAATTCAAATGAACCTTCGTCGGCAGCTGCATAGAATCGGTCAATATTAAAACCGCAGGATGTGCTGCAATTGGCAACGGCACCGCTAGGAAATTCCATTTGCCAAGTGATGCTCTCTTCGGTTTCTGAAAATCGGATTTTATCATTAACTGTTCCAAATTGAGCGGTAACAGCGATTGGTTCTTCACCCAAAACATAGCGACTTGCCTGAATGCAATAAATTCCTAAATCCATTAACGGACCTCCGCCCGATAATTTTTTGTTTAATCGCCATTCATTTCTGTCATTTTTATCTACAATCGTAGTTTTATCAAGCGTATCATAGGTTTTATATCCAAGTCCCGCGTCGATAAATCTTACCTGCCCGAAAACTTTTTGCTGTCCTAATCTTTTAATTTCCAAATGGGTTGGCTCATAATGCAAACGATAACCAATCGCCAATTGTACTTTGTTATCGTTGCAGGCTTTTATCATTTCTTCACAGTCTTTGACAGTGACTGCCATTGGTTTTTCGGTGATTACATGTTTACCTGCTTTGGCTGATCGGATTACAAAATCTTTATGCAGTCCATTTGGAACAACGACGTACACTAAATCTATATCCTTGTTTTTTTTTATTTCGTCGAAATTCTGATAGTTATAAATATTTTTTTCTGGAAGGTTATATTGCTTTTTCCACTTCTCCGCTTTGGATGGAGTTCCTGTAATGATTCCGGCGAGATTACAATATTGTGACGCCACAATTCCATCAGCTAGCATGGAAGCGTAATTTCCTAAACCGCATAAGGCTATATTTAATTTTTTACCAGTGTATGGTTTTTCCTCTTCGGTCATAGTCATGAACGACGGAAGACTTGTAACCACAATCGATGCGCCAACACCCAGACCAAATTTATTAACAAACGAACGTCTTGAAATATTTTCCATAATTATTAATTGATTTTCAAATAAGTAGTCTTTGTATTCTATGAAACGTTACA
>NZ_DATIDY010000008.1:0-41459 GCF_035456085.1 Flavobacterium sp. | reverse complement strand
AGCGTGCAATCTAGTAAAATTAAATGCAATATCGCTTTTCATCCAGATTCAGTTGACGAACATCTAAAACTTCAAAAAGTTATCAAATTTAAAATTCTTGAAAAAAACAGCTATAGTATAAATTATAAAATTGAATTAGTTGGTGATGTAATTGAAGAAAAAATTAACTGGAGATTAAGTACTGATGACGATTGGAAAGATTTGAATTAAAAAATCACTAAAATACCATCACTAGCCCCGATTGCTTCGCCAGTTCGCTTCGCTCGTGTGAAACAAAAATCCTTATAAGCCGGTGTTCGGCTTATAAGATTGTAGTGAAAAGCGGGACTGTACTTCCTGAAAAAGACGAAATCCTGTGCTCCTGAATAATAGACTGAGAATCATGTCTGTTTTGTTTTGCAGTTTCGGAAAAAAGAATTAATTTTGCACACCTTTTGACGGATAAGAGTTTCCTTTAGGTATCAAATAATTAAAGTAAAACAACTTCTGTATTTTTCTTTCGCATGGAGGAACTCAAGAAAAAACAGAATACAAATTTTTTATCAGCATGTCTGAACAATTAAAATCACAAGAAGAGTTTTTAGCAAATTTCAACTGGCATAACTTTGAAGAAGGTATCGATGCAGTAGATGAGAAAAACTTGTTGGAATTCGAAGAACTAGTATCAAAAACTTTTATCGCTACTGACCAAGAAGAAGTAGTAGAAGGAGTAGTTGTGAGAATTACAGATAGAGACGTTATCGTTGATATCAACGCAAAATCGGAAGGTGTTATTTCATTAAACGAATTCCGTTATAACCCAAACTTAAAAGTAGGTGACAAAGTTGAAGTATTAATTGACATCCGTGAGGACAAAACAGGTCAACTAGTATTATCACACAGAAAAGCACGTACTATCAAATCATGGGATAGAGTTATTGCTGCAAACGAAACAGGTGAAATCGTTAATGGTTTTGTAAAATGCAGAACTAAAGGTGGTATGATCGTTGACGTTTTCGGAATCGAGGCTTTCTTGCCAGGATCTCAAATTGATGTTAAGCCAATTAGAGATTACGATGTTTACGTAAACAAAATGATGGAATTCAAAGTTGTGAAAATCAACCACGAATTCAAAAACGTTGTTGTATCTCACAAAGCTCTTATCGAGGCTGACATTGAAGTACAGAAAAAAGAAATCATCGGTCAATTACAAAAAGGACAAGTATTAGAAGGTGTTGTTAAAAACATTACTTCTTATGGTGTGTTCATTGACTTAGGTGGTGTTGATGGATTAATTCACATTACTGACCTTTCTTGGAGTAGAATCAACCACCCAAGTGAAGTTCTTGAATTAGACCAAAAATTAAATGTTGTAATCCTTGATTTCGATGATGAGAAAACAAGAATTCAATTAGGATTGAAACAATTAAACGCTCACCCATGGGATGCTCTTAATGCTGATTTAGCAATTGGAGACAAAGTACAAGGTAAAGTAGTTGTAATCGCTGATTACGGTGCATTTATCGAAGTTGCTGAAGGTGTTGAAGGTTTAATCCACGTTTCTGAAATGTCATGGTCAACTCACTTACGTTCTGCTCAGGATTTCGTAAAAGTTGGAGATGTTGTTGAGGCTGTTATCTTAACTTTAGATAGAGATGACCGTAAAATGTCATTAGGTATCAAACAATTGACTCAAGATCCATGGACTGATATCACTTCTAAATACCCAGTAGGTTCTAAACACACAGGTATCGTTAGAAACTTTACAAACTTTGGTATTTTCGTAGAATTAGAAGAAGGAATTGATGGATTAATCTACATTTCTGACCTTTCTTGGACTAAGAAAATTAAACACCCATCTGAATTTGTAAATGTTGGTGAAAAACTTGAAGTAGTTGTATTAGAATTAGATGTTGAAGGACGTAAATTATCTTTAGGTCACAAACAAACTACTTCTAATCCTTGGGATCAATATGAAGATTCATTCGCAGTTGGAACTATCCACTCAGGTGAAATCTCTGAAATCGTTGACAAAGGAGCTACTGTAGAATTCGGTGAAGATATCGTTGCTTTCATTCCAACTCGTCACCTTGAAAAAGAAGACGGTAAAAAATTGAAAAAAGGAGATACTGCTGATTTCAAAGTAATTGAATTCAACAAAGAATTCAAAAGAGTAGTTGCTTCTCACACTGCAATCTTCCGTGAAGAAGAAGAGAAAAACGTGAAAGCTGCTGCTGAAACTACTGCGTCTGCATCTACTACTAACGCACCAGCTGCTACTTTAGGAGATAATAATGATGTATTAGCTGCTTTAAAAGCTAAAATGGAAAAATCAGAGAAAAAATAATTCTTAGATTTTTTAAATATAGGAAGCCCCGCAAATTGCGGGGCTTTTTTATGCCATCTTGTATATATTTAATAAGAAAAATTGTTTATTAAATTCAAAGACTTAGATTTACTGCTTAAATATTTACTTATGAAAAAATCTACTTTTTTTTTGGTCTTTGTTTTTATAATTGTTTAAGAGCGAAGGTTATTAATTTTCCGGATGCTAATTTTTTTAATATAGAAAGCCCGACGTATTGGGGTTTTATATGCAAAAAATTTTGTGAATTCAGACAATTGTCTGTTTTAACAATTTATTTGTAATAAAAATACATATTTGTTGGAAAATGATTACTTTTGAATAATTTCAAACATAGTTTATGGTTCAAAAATTACATTTTCCTACTTATTTTGTATTGGCGATTCTTTTTTTCTGCTCGATTGATAGTAATGCTCAGTGTGCAGGTAATGACAATACAGTTCCTGATGTCTGTAATATTTCGGCGACATCTAGCCAATCAATTAATTTAGCTTCATTTTTAGGTCCTCATACTGCAGGAGGTACATGGAATGATGATAACTCTTCGGGTGGTTTAGATACTGCAAGCGGTATTTTGAATGCACAAAAAATCAGACAAAGCGGTACATATCATTATACCTATTCCTTAAATAATATAAATGGATGCACCGATAGTGCAACAATAACAATTACTATAGGAGGATATACTGGTATTCCACAGGCCGCTAATGCATGTAGTGATGATACACAATTCAGTTTATTTCAAGCATTTAATGGAGCATTTGTTCTTCCTCAAAAAGGTGGTCTTTGGCACGATGATACTCCCTCTGGAGGAGTAGATATATATAACGGAATTCTTAATGCTACAATTCCGCCGACTGGTATTAATTATTCTTACACTTATACTGTTGATGCAATAGGAACTTGTCCACAAGTTTCTTCAACAATTCGAGTACTTATAGTGCCTTACCCTAAATCTGGAAGTCCCACAGATTTAAATGTTTGTTCAAACAATTTAATTGGGTATACTAATTTTAATTTAAATAATTTATTATCTAATGAAGACCCAGGAGGCAAATGGACAGAATTGAGTGGCACTTCAGAAATTACATCACCTTTGGATAATGCTGTAAATGTTCAAAACATATATAATACTAAAGGAGCAGGAAGTTATAGTTTCAGGTATACAGTTATTCCTGAATATGAAATCTGCTTACCGGAAGCTACTACTATAGTTACGATTAAAATTGAGGAGTTGCTTGACTTAACTGGAGCAACTCTTGCAATAAGCCCTAATACTATTTGTGAAGATGTAATGCCTATAACCACTTATACTGCCACATTTACAAAAGGTTCTCAAAACATACCTGATGGCAGTTATGAAATTACCTATACAATTAATGGTGCTGGATTACCAAAGCAAGCTATTGTAAATTGCACTAATGGGAAATTAACGGGATTTACTATCCCTCCAAGCAATTTTCAAACTGCAGGTAATTATACTATTTCGATTGTAAATTTTAGAATAGCATCAAGCTCTGGTGCTTGTTCTAATATTATGAGTACAACAGCCAACGCTGTTTTGTCCATTGATCCAATTCCTAAAATCAATAATGCGACACTTAGTGTAGAAGATCCAATTTGCCAATCCAATGATGCAATGGTTTCTTTTTCAGGGATATCAAATCTGACTGATGGAGATTATGATATTCTTTATAATATAAGAGGGAGTAATAGAGCAACTTCAGTGCCAGCTGTTCTAAGTATTGCTGGGGGGCAAGGTAATTTTTCAATTCCAAAGACTTTAATTCCAAATGTAGGGCCAACCACAATTGCGATAACAAGAATTACTAATTCTAATTCTGGTTGTACCAATGCATCAACACTTAGCGCATCTTTTACAATAAATCCGTTACTTGATGTGTCCAATTTGAAAGTTGACATAAAACAAGTATGTCAAGGTCAGCCAGCAACGGTTAAATTAACTGGATTAGGTACTTTAAGCTCTATTGAAATAACTTACAATATTTCGGGACTTAATAATAGGCCATCTCAAACAATTCCATTGGCAGTAGTTTCAGGTGCAGTAAGTTTTGATATTCTCGCGACTGATATTCCTAATTTGGGACTGACGATATTTACTATTACGAATGTCACCAATCTTTTGACAGGCTGTTCTATTGCAACTAATAAAATAGCCAACTTTACAGTAAACCCAATACCAAATATTCCTGTTGCTATAGATCAATCTTTTTGTACAGCTGATAATGCAGCAGTTGCTAATTTATTGCCACAAGGAAATCAGTATCAATGGTTTGATTCAGCTATCAGTACAGTGCCATTAGTTAGCACAACTCCTTTACAATCGGCTTCTTATTATGTAAAAGAAGTAAATCATAATACAGGCTGTGGATCAGGGCTAAAAATGGTAAATGTTACCATTAATCCAACGCCTCAAATAAATAGTGCGAGTTTAGCAATTACTTCAGGTTGTCAATCTAATACTGTCACTGTTTCATTGGATAATTCAAACCTTACCGATGGAAATTATAATATTCTTTATAATTTGAGTGGTGCTAATACTGGTATAGCAATCGTAGCAGTAGTTGCTGTTAACAATGGAGTGGGGTTATTTTCAATTCCAGGAAATCTAATTTTAAATGCAGGTTCAACTACAGTCACAATTACTAATATTACAAATCCAGTGACCAACTGTTCGAATACGGTAAATCTAAGTACAGCTTTTATAACAAAGCCTTTGCCAGATATTTCTAATTTAGCAATTACAATTAATAATGTTTGTCAAGGTCAGGATGCAACTGTTCAATTATCAGGATTAGGAACTTTGACAACAATTAACATCAATTTTGGATTAACTGGAGCAAATGCTGTTCCTTCTAAAACCATTTCATTAATTGCTAATAGTGGAAAAGCTAGTTTTACCATTCCTGCAAGTGACATGCCAAATTCCGGACTAACGACTTTTACTATGATAGATATAACAAATACTGTTAATGGTTGTCCGTTGCCTATGAATAAAAATGTTGATTTTACAATAAATTCTCCTCCAAATGCTACAGCAATGACACTTAGTATCAATGACAGTTGCCCAAAGCAACCTTTAAATGTTACTGTTTCTGGGCTAGGAACTTTAACAAATATATCGCTAAGTTACGCTGTATCTGGAGCAAACACGGTTACATCACAAACTGTTTCATTGGTTGTAATAGGGGGAAGTACAAGTTTTGTAATACCAGGTTCTGAGCTTGCTATTACAGGTTCAAATACAATATTTATAACAAATTTGACTAACTCAATAACGAGTTGTTCTACAGTTGTAAATTCTGTTTCTAAAAACTTTTCAATACTACCAATTCCAAATAATCCAATTGCAAATAATCAGGAGTTTTGTGTAGAAAACTTAGCAACTGTAGCTAATCTGATTCCAAATGGATCACAATATAAATGGTATGATTCAGCTAATAGTACAACGGCATTACCAGCAAATACAATCTTAGTTACAGGAAATTATTACCTTAGAGAAACGAATCTTACTACAGGTTGTGAATCAAATGCAACAACTGTTTCGATAGTAATTAATAGTGTTCCAACACCATCATTAAAATCAAACGGACAAGATTTTTGTGGAGCAGATAAACCAACAATACAAAATTTATCAAGCAACACGAATTATACTGGAAATTTAACTTGGTATAATTCACCTACTAATGGAACAGCACTTGTCAATACCGATTTCCTTACTGAAGGAACATCTTATTACGGAATTGATTATAATCCTATAACAAAATGTATTTCGCCTCCATTAGAAGCAACCGTAACCTTAACAACTTGTAATGTAACCCCTGATGGATTATTTATTCCTGATGCTTTTTCTCCAAATGGTGATGGGGTGAATGATACTTTTAAAATTAATGATATCGAGTTTTTATTTCCAAACTTTAGTTTAGAAATATTTAATAGATATGGGAATATTTTGTTCAAAGGAAATATTAACAAACCTGATTGGGATGGGAAAAATTCCAATTCTAATTTCATCAATGGTGATGCACCTTCAGGAGTGTATTTTTATATTATCAATTACAATAAAGACAATTTCAAACCAAGACAAGGACAGCTTTATTTAAATCGATAATCATTTTTTACTTCTAAATTAATTCTAATGAAAAAATCAATACTTTTTGTGTTTTTTTTCCTTTCCATACTAAAGGCAACCGCTCAGCAAGAGCCACATTTTACACAGTACATGAGCAATATGAGTGTAATAAACCCAGCTTATGCAACAGGTACACCAACAATTTTAAACTTAGGAAGTTTGTATCGCTACCAATGGGCTGGAATTAAAGGTGCACCAAAAACAATGACATTATTCGCGCATACACCTATTAATGACAAGATAGAAACAGGAATTTCGTTGGTTTCCGATGATATTGGTGATGGTGCCAAAAAAGAAACAAACGTTTTTGCTGACTTTGCATATATTCTTCAATTGAATGAAACACAAAAACTTTCATTTGGTCTGAAAGCTGGATTTTCAAATATAAGTACAAATTTCAATGGCTTTCAATTAAATAGTGGCGATGTGTCTACAGATTTAGCATTTTCCGAAAATGTCAATGAAACTGTTCCAAATATTGGAGTAGGAGCATATTATTTTACCGATAATTATTATGTTGGAATGTCAGTTCCAAACTTACTTAAATCAGAACATTCTGGTGCATCCGGAAGTGGAATAAATGCTTTTGGTAAACGAACTGTTCACGGTTATTTAACTGGAGGTTATGTGTTTGATGTTAATCAATCATTCAAAATTAAACCTGCTGCTATGGCAATATTTGTTGAAGGGGCTCCAGTTTCAGTGGATTTAACTGCAAATGTATTGTACAATGAAAAGTTCGAATTAGGAGCTGCTTACCGATTTGGTGATGCTATTAGTGTACTTATGAATATAAACGTAACCACAGGTTTAAGAATTGGCTATTCATATGATTATACTATTTCTAATCTAAGCCAATTTAATTCGGGTTCACACGAAATTGTACTATTGTATAATTTGAATTTATTGGGCAAAGGATATGATAAATCACCTAGATTCTTCTAAAAAAGTAAAAATGAAAAGAATATATATACTCCTACTTGTATTTACAATTCAGTTTGCACAAGCTCAACAACAACCACAGGATTTGCAAAGAGCAAATCGTTTGTTTGCTAAGACATATTATAGTGAAGCTATTCCTTTGTATGAAAAAATTAGTTTAAAAAATCAAAACATAGATATAATTAAAAATTTGGGAGATTGTTATTATTATACCAATCAATATGATAAAGCCCAGGCACAATATTCTCTTTTAATCCAAAATAAAAACGCAGCACTTGATGAAGATTTTTATTTTAGATATGCACAAACACTGAAAGCTAAAGAAAAATATACTGAAGCCAATACGGTTTTACGAAATTATTATCAGGCTTCCAATAATAGTGTAGCAATAGAAAAATTAGACAAAGACATTAAAATTTTGAACAATGTTACTGCTGTAGGTGAAAGATTTGATATCAAAAACTTGACTTTGAATACACCAAATTCTGAGTTTGGAGGTGTTGTTCTTAATGATGCTCTGATATTTGCAGCTGTTAAAAAGAAACCAAATCTGTTTGATAAAACTTATAAATGGAACAATGAAAGCTACCTAAATTTAGTTAGTATTCCATTAAAAAATGTAAATGCAAAAGATTCTGTTATTTCCTATTTTTCAAAAGATTTGAAATCCCCAATGCATGAGTCGAATGCTATTTTTACAAAAGATGGCAAAACAATGTATTTTACACGAAATAATTCTACAAATGGAAGGAGAGGTAAAAATGCAGACAAGATTTCAAATATTCAGATTTTTAAAGCTGAATTGGTAGACAATAAATGGACAAATATTGTTTCATTACCTTTTAACAGTCCCGATTATTCTGTAGAACATCCTGCATTAAGTCCAGATGAAAAAACATTATATTTTGCTTCTGATATGCCTGGAACTTTGGGTTCATTGGACATTTTCAGTGTTACTATTGATGGCTCAACTTATGGAGTTCCTACCAATTTGGGCGAAAATATTAATACTCAAAAAAGAGAACAATTCCCGTTTATTTCTGAAGATAACAAATTATATTTTTCTTCTAATGGAAGAGAAGGTTTCGGCGCTTTGGACATTTTTGTTTCCAATATTCAAAATAACGCCTTTTCAAAAGCTTCAAATGTTGGACTTCCTGTAAATTCAGGCTATGATGATTTTGCATTTTATATAAACTCTAACAGCAAAGAAGGTTTTTTCTCTTCAGACAGACCCGGAGGAAAAGGAAAAGATGATATTTATTCATTCAAAGAAACCAAAGATTTAATCATTGAAGATTGCAAACAATATATCGCAGGTGTTATTTCTGATGTTGATTCACATCTTGCTTTAGAAAATGCGATCGTTATTTTAAAAGATAGCGGTAATCAAGAACTCGAAAAAGTAACAACTACAGCTGAAGGAAAATTCAGTTTTACAATTGAATGTGAATCCAAATATTCCTTATTCGTAACTAAAGAAAATTATACTGAGAATTCAAAATCATTAACTATTTCTGGAGAAAGAAATAAAATCAATGATGGTTCAATGGAAATCAGATCTCAAGATATAATTAAAAAAGAAGAACAATTAGCTGCTGAAAAACTAAAAGCTGCCGAATTAGTTGCTCTTGAACAAAAAAGAAAAGCTGATGCTATTGCTTTGAAAGAACAAAAAATTGCCGAAGCTAATGCTCTTAAGCAAAAGAAAAAAGACGATGCAATTGCTCTTGAAGCCAAAAAATTGGCAGAAATTGCAGCCATACAGCAAATGAAAAAAGATAAATTGGAAGCTGATAAAAAGCAAAAAGAATTTGCCGCTGCTAAGAAAAAAGAAAGAACTGCTGCTATTATTGCTGCCGAAAAAGATGTAATAAGAGACAAAGACCGATTAATCATTAAAACGGATCCTATTTACTTTGATTACAACATGTGGTATATTCGAAAAGAATCCAAAAAAATACTAAATCGTGTGGTCGAGTTAATGAATAAGTATCCGGAAATGGTAGTTGAGATCGGCTCTCATACTGATAATCGTGGTAATTTAAAATTTAATTTGAATCTTTCTCAAAATAGAGCTGATGCTACACGGGATTATATTTTAGAACAAGGAATTTCTAAAAATAGAATCATTGCTAAAGGATATGGAGAATCAGTTCCAATAATAAAATGTATCCCAGAAGATTCTTGTGATGAAGAACAACACGAATTAAATAGAAGAAGTGAATTTGTGATTAAAGATTTATAAAAAATAATTAAACGCCATATTACATATTACAGGGTTTTGACTTTAAAAGTCAAAACCCTTTTTTTTTACTATTAAAATCGTGTAACAATTTCGGAAATTTATGTAATGTATTTAATTACAGAATTATACAACTTTGTAAACATTCAATAAAGAATGAACACATAAAAACTAACACGATGGACACAGAAAGAGATGAATATCAAAACCTAAAAAGTGATGTTGAGGAAGCACAAAATAATTCTCAAGATCAACCTAAAAATACTCCTGAATTGGATTCTGAAATTGAACACACAGATAGTAATTATACTGATGATCAAAACAATTCAAATACTGGCTATACTGAAAAATTATTAGAAAAAGAATTTCAGCATGAGCAAAACAAAAATGAAGAGGAAAATGACATAGAGGACGATCCAATTGTTAAAAACGGAAATGTCGTTATTGATGAACTTACCCAAAAAGATAATAACGAGTATGAAAATCAATCCGATCAGAATGATGAATTCTAAAAATAATAGTTATAAAATAATTTACTTAATGTCAAAATAACTTATATCATGGAAGCAAGAACACAATCATCAAATTTTTTAAATATAAAAAATAATGTTTCAACGCTGGAACGATTATTAATGGTTACAAGTGGAGCCTATTTTTTATATAAAGGATTAACCCAAAAAGATAAAAGCATTACTCAAAGTGGGCTTGGTGGAGCAATGCTCGTAAGAGGAATTACCGGCTATTGTCCTGTTTATGATGCGGTAGATCACCTCAAAAATGATAAAGCACAGAATGTAAATATTCGAATTAACAGCGTTATCAATAAACCAATTGGTGAGGTTTATGCATTTTGGAGAAATCTGGAAAATCTACCAAAATTCATGAATCATTTACAATCTGTTAAAACTATTAATCAAACAACATCAGAATGGACTGCTAAAGGACTATCAGGAATTGGAAGATTATCATGGAAAGCAGAAATTATTAAAGATGAAAAAGAAAAATTGCTAAGCTGGCGTTCTTTACCAGATGCACAAATTGAAAACGCCGGTAAAGTTATCTTTAGTCAAAAAGGAAAAGCAACAGAACTGGATATAACAATATCTTACCGCGCACCTCTAGGAATAGCTGGTGAAAGCGCTGCAAAACTTCTTAATCCTTTCTTCCAAAAAATGGTTAAAGATGACATTCTAAATCTAAAAGAATATCTTGAATCTGGTCATCAATAATATGATTGTATAAATCAAAGCCTGCTAAAATTAAAACTTAGCAGGCTTTTTTGATTAAAAATAGCATTGATTTTTTTTTAGCTGTTAAATCTTTTTCAGATTATATAATGGATCATTTTCGTCAAGATCTTGTTGAAAATCCTCATCACTATTTAGATTAGTTGGCTCACGATCATTTATATCATAATCATTTTCATTGTATTTTTCGATTAGATCATCATCAAAATCGTCTTCTGTATCATCATCATAATCCAAATCATCATCATGATATTGATCACTGTCACTATTCAAAAAATCATCGTCTTCCCCTTTATTGACAATAGTTTCATCATTGCCTTTTGCAGGATCATGTTCTGGATCGTTGCTGTTTTCGGCTTTTTCATTTAGATATTCATTAACATAACTTGAATCATCATCCTGGCTGTTATAGAATGGATTATTGTCGTTTTGTTCGATACCAGACATTTCGGTTAGCTGAAGATTTTGATCTTCGTGATCAAAATTTTCGTTAGTTATTGTTCCCATAATGATTGAATTTTTATTAAACAATTAAAATCTTTTTACCTAACAAAACTTAAATCTATTGGTTATATAAATAGTTAAAGCATTGAAGTAATTTTCAAAGTTATAACCACTTATAACAATTTGATTATAGGATTTAAATATTAGCTTACAAAATTATCAGCCGATTTTATCATATTCAAACTTTCTTGATTAAATAATTATTATTTCTCCTGCTTAATTTCATTGATTTCTTTCTTTAATTCTAAAAACATCCCTTTAATAGTTTCTGAATCTAATGTCATTGGTGTACTATCGTCTCTTCCAATGTGGCAAACATATTCCCATATTTCTATTATATCTGAAAGCTTTACTTCGTATGGACTATAAATCATATTATCCGAAACTACCGTCAGCGAATCATCAGTCTTATTACCTAATCTTTTATACGTAATTCCTTCATTTGAAGTAATTAATATATATGTTTTATTCATTTTTATCTCTCCTAGATTTTCTACATATTTTCCAACTATAAAAGATTGATTAGTATGTGGTGGCATAGAGTCTCCATTAATAGGGAAAGCTCTCATTTTACCCGAGCCCAAAAATGGCAAAGCTATTTGCTGCAAGTTTTCAATATATTCAGCATCGGAATAACCACTCAGATAGCCAGCCTGAGCCTTGTGTGGAATAATTTCAATCAGATTATTTCCTTTTTGATCAACAGTTATAGGCAAAATAATTCGGTTGTCTTCCAACCGTATTAAATTGTCTATTGATGTTTTCCTTAAATCAACAGTCAGAAGCAAATCAATACTAATATGATAATAGCGTGAAATAACTACTAGCGTTTCTGCTGGCGGTGTGTTTTTGCCATACTCATATTTTTTGTAACGGTCTACAGGTAAAGCCATACCATCAGCGACTTCTTGCTGAGATAAATTCTGTTTACTTCGAAGCCATTTTAGATTGTCAGAAATATACAACATACGTTAAAGGGATTTTAAATCACTACAAATATAAACCATAAAGTGATTATACGTCCTAAATTTGTAAAATATTTAATCACTAAATCAAATATAATTAGGCTATTAGCAGAATAGTAACAATGTTCACGTTATACACCAATGAAAAAGCAGGAATACGCCATAGTAGATATAGAAACCACAGGTGGAAATGCCAGAGGAAGCCGAATAACTGAAATAGCTATTATAATTCATGACGGAACCAAAGTAATTGACCGGTGGGAAACACTTGTTAATCCACAAAAGGAAATACCTATACCCATTTTTGCACTTACAGGTATTGATAATGACATGGTGCGACATGCTCCCATATTTGATGATGTTGCCGAAAAAATTTTGGAGATGCTTACAGACCGTATTTTTGTTGCACATAATGTCAATTTTGATTATTCATTTGTTCGACATCAATTGGAAGAATCTGGCTTTAAATGGACGGCGAGAAAACTTTGCACTGTTCGTGCTACAAGAAAGATTAAACCCGGATTAAGTTCTTACAGCCTGGGAAATCTCTGCAATTCTTTAGATATAAATATAGAAAACAGACATCGTGCAGGTGGCGATGCTGATGCTACAACTATATTATTCTCCAAATTGTTAGAATGGGATAGGGAAGGAGAGTTGAATAAAATGATTAAAAAAACTTCACAAGATCAGCGCTTGCCTCCTAATTTACCACCTCAGGATTTTGAACAATTACCTGAAAAAATAGGGGTCTATTATTTTTATAATCAAGTAAAAAAAGTAATCTATGTTGGTAAAGCAGTCAATATTAAAAAACGTGTGGCTTCTCATTTTAGCGGTCATAATGTAAATGCGCAAAGACAGAATTTCTTAAAAGACATTTATGGAATTTCTTTTGAAGTTTGCGCTACAGAACTAATGGCTCTTTTATTAGAATGCGATCAAATTAAAAGACTTTGGCCCATGTATAATCGGGCACTAAAACGCTTCGAAGCTAAATTTGGATTGTATGAATATGAAGCGCGAAACGGTTATAAATATTTGGCAATTGGAAAACTATCTAAGTTTCAAAAATGTATTCAGGAATTCAATAGTCAATATGATGGTATAATAGTGCTACAAAATCTTGCTCAGCAGTTTAAAATTGATCAAAGGTTTTGTCAATATGGAATGTCAGTTGTTGGAGAGTTTTTTCAAAAGAATGATGTTACAAATTTACCTGAAGCTGATTATCACAACCAGCAAATAGAAAATGCTATTGACTTTCTATTAAGCAACCGACCAAGTTTTGCTATTATAGATAAAGGAATATCTATCGAAGAAAGCAGTTGTATTTGGGTTGAAAACGGTCATTTTTATGGAATGGGCTACATTCCATCAGATGTTGGATTTGCTGACCTCTCGGAAATTAAAGATTATGTAACCCCTTTTCGAAGTAATCAATACATGATGCATCTCATTTATGCTTATGCAGAAAAATATCCTGGAAAAGTAAAACGATTTGTAAATAAAAATAAAACTCAAGATTATGATTCTCTTCAATGACACCGAAATGTTTTCATCAGGAACAGCTGGCAGAAAAGTGTTTGAAGTGCCAGATGCTGATCTTCTATTAATTGATAGTTTTTTTAATAAAGAAGAGTCCGATCGTTATTATAATATTTTGTTGAACAATACAGTCTGGCGCGAATACGATATGCCTATGTACGATAAAATTGTTACAGCTCCGCGAATGGTTGCATGGTATGATGATAGCGACTTTATTTTGGGTAAATCAAATTGGCCTAAAGAATTAAGAACGATTAAAAGCAAAGTCGAAAATGAAACCAAAATATATTTTAATGCTGTTTTGCTAAATCTGTACAGAAATGGAAATGATGGCGTGGCTTGGCATAGCGATAAAACAAAAAGCCTTAATAAAGATATGAATATTGCATCGGTCACATTTGGCGAAACCAGAATGTTCCGATTGCGTCATAAATTTTTAAAACAACTACCGCATTTGGAAATTCCTTTACATCACGGCTCTTTTTTATTAATGGCAGGAAAAACAAATAGTTTTTGGGAACATCAGGTTCCTAAAACATCCAAAGAAGTACTTCCGAGAATTAATTTAACTTTTAGGCAAGTTAAAATGTAGTATAAAAAAAACAGCAGTAAACCAGTGCTTACTACTGTTTTAAATTGGTAATCTGAATTATTCTAAGAAAAAAGCATTAGAATTTATATCCTAAAGATGCCGAAAAAACTGAATTTTTTACATTATAATCATCATCGACATCATAAATGTTTGACAAACCAATATTATATCTTAAACCAGCAGATAAATTTTCAGTAAAATCATATCCGGCACCGAAATTAAGCCCAAAATTCACAGAATTTGTTATGTCTTTAATGTCCTCAGATTCTGATGCAGAAAATGATGCACCACTAAAACTTTCAGTAACATCATAATTTTGTTTTGCTGATAATAAGAAACCGATTTGAGGACCTACCTCTAAACTAAAAGATTTGGCAACATAAAACTTAGCCATTAAAGGAATATTTAAATATCCTAATTTTGTTGTTGTTTCATCAGTATGTGTAATACCCGAAAAACTTTCAGTATATGACTCTTTACCACCTTGAGCAGAATACATTAATTCTGGCTGAAATGAAAAGTTATCAGAAATTTTAAATTCTGCAAAACCTCCAATTTGAAAACCAATCAAAGAAGAAGCATCATTGACATCTCCAGAAATTGATGAAATGTTTAAAGCAGCTTTCGCTCCAAATTTTACTTCTTGTGCATTTGTAAATCCAAACGCGAATACAGCAAGAGCTGACAAAATAATTTTTTTCATTGTAATTATATATTGTTAAAAGGCAGCAAATATATTGTAAAATTCATACAAACAACATGGTCAAAACATTTCTTAAAGTTTTTTTTAAACAAAAAAACAATAATCACTTAGTAGTTAAATAATTACAATAAGTAAAAAAAGCAAACTCTTATCACAAAAAAAATCCTAAGTAATGGTTTGGAATTCCATCAACTTAGGATTTTTTTGTTTTAATATTAGCTTACCACATTTGGCTTACCTCATTTTTAATATATCCCAAAGCAGCATTGCTAGGGGTTTGTCTTTCCAATAAATCATTCAGCAAAGCTTCTCTCAATTGATCAGCGTTACCTACAGTTTCACTAATCGCAGCTTTACGAATCATCTGAATTGTAGCGTTTTTAGCTGTTGTTATGATTGTCCAACATTCATCGGTCATGTAAATTTGTTGGGCCAAATTATGTTCAAATTCCTGATCTATTTGAGCAATAACAAAATTTGCATAATCATTTTTATTTGTAGAAATCGGTGATATTCTAGTCAATAAATTAGAAAGACTAATACGCTCCAAAAACAAAGTCATTCTTTCGTAAGCCTGTAAACGCAAAGGCATAGCGTTTTTCTGAGCTTCTTTGCTTAATAAATATCGGCGTCTTCCTTCTTCGTTTTTTGTATGTAAATTAAAAAAGTAATAAGCAACCATTCCTGTAATAATTGCTGGCAAAGTATAACTTAATAATTCTAGCATTTTTGATAAATCCATTTTTGTTTAATTTTTTAAGAACGCAAAAATAATCTTTTTAAAACTAAAACAAAGGCAAAATTATCCCAATAATAAAAAGCTGAACACTATTTTTGTCGTTCAGAATAAAATTTAAATATAACCCACAAATGGAAACCTACATCATCATTTTATTATGTTTAGCGGCTTTCTTCGCAGGATTTATAGATGCGATCGTAGGCGGTGGCGGTCTCATTCAAACCCCAATGGGATTGATATTATTACCCAATCTTCCTGTATCGACCGTAATAGGATCACTAAAAATCCCTGCCTTTAGCGGAACTTCATTTGCAGGCTATCAATACATGAAAAAAGTAGATATTAATTGGAAAATCTTAAGTGTCATGATGCTTGTTGCTTGTCCTTCAGCTTTTTTGGGATCTACGCTATTAACACATGTAAGCAACGATTTTATGAAACCATTGTTATTAGTTGTATTGTCATCATTGGCAATTTACACTTATGCTAAAAAAAATTTCGGTCAACATCAGGAAAGAAATATAGCACCCAAAACTCAAATTCTCAACGCAATAGGAATCAGTTTTATAGTCGGCCTTTATGATGGATTCATAGGTCCAGGCACTGGAAGCTTTCTTGTTGTTGCCTTCATAGCCATAATGGGATTTGACTTTTTACACGCTTCTGCCAATGCCAAAATGGTAAACCTTGCTACCAATTTTGGTTCTATTTGCTTATTTATGTTCAAAGGAAAAATCATTTGGGCAATCGCTTTACCCATGGCAGCCAGTAACGCAGCAGGCGGCTGGATTGGAGCAAAACTTGCAATAAACAAAGGGAATAACTTCATTCGAATCTTCTTTTTAATCGTTGTAATCGGCACCTTAATACGTTTCGCCTATGATGTTCTTTTAAGATAATCAGCGTCATTTGGGCGTAACCCCCACTAGAAAAAGGGCTGAATTTTGCAACTGCTTATACGCCCTTTTCCTAGTGGCGGTCGGGCTATCCATGCTACTTCGGTAGCTTATTCCTATCCCTTACGCAGTACATAGAACATTTTCAGCTTTTAAAACTTTATTAAATAATAACATTTTCAGATTTATTTTTTTTTTAAATAACTTTACAATATCCACTATCTTAAAGTGTTACATTAATTTAAATTATAAATAACTTTAATTGTAAATAATAAATTATGAATTATAAAACAAAATCAATTCGACCATTTATAGGATCCAAAGATTTCAATTTATCAAGAAACTTTTATCGTGATTTAGGTTTTGAAGAAATCATTTTGGGTCACAATATGTCAGTATTTCAAAAGGAAGGACTTTCCTTTTATTTACAAGACTATTATCTAAAGGATTGGATTGATAATTCAATGATTTTCTTGGAAGTCGATGATGTTAATAGTTTTTGGAAAGAACTTTCAGAGTTACAACTTCCCACAAAATACAAAGAAGTTAAAATTCTTCCTATCAAAACATTAGATTGGGGCAAAGAGTGTTTTATTATTGATCCATCAGGTATTTTATGGCATGTAGGGGAATTTAATAAATAAAAGTATTATTCGTTGATAAGATTCTTATTTCATTGATAATCAGCTATATTTAAAATTATACAAAACTTTGTCTTATCTTTGAGTATCAAGATTTTATAACAACTTTAATATATTTTATTATGAAAAAATTAAATATCATATCAATAATGTTGATTGTTTGTATTGCAAATACAATAACAGTATTTGCTCAGTCTGATTCTAAAAAAGATAAAATTGTTGCTGATAGTAAAACTGCCAAAGATGAATTCATTAAAGCAGATCACCTAATGAGTGGGATTTTTGATAAAGCTTACGGCTATGTTATTTTTCCAAATGTTGGTAAAGGCGGGATTGGAGTAGGGGGAGCAGCTGGTAACGGAGCTGTCTATGAAAATAATACGTTGATAGGTTTGGCAAAATTATCACAATTGAGTATTGGATTTCAGGCCGGTGGACAAGCATATCGTGAAATTATATTCTTTGAGTCCAAAAAAGCAATGGATCATTTTAAGGCTAGTAAATTTGAATTTTCTGCTCAAGTCTCGGCAGTTGCGGTAACGGCAGGCGCTTCTGGAAACGCAAAATATACTGACGGAGTTATGGTATTCACTATGCAAAAAGGCGGACTTATGTACGAAGCCTCAGTTGGTGGTCAGAAATTTAAATTTAACAAATTATAACATAGATATTAAGTTACTTTTATTGTATTCAAGTCTTTTTGAAGAACGAAATAATCTAGAATATTTGCATTTAAGTTGCTATCTGTGATTACTTCGTTCTTCTAAAGGATTTTTTTATTTTGCAACGCATTCTATAGTTGAAAATTTATATTTAACAGTTTTAAAATTGAGAGGTTTGCCTTTTGTGAAATAAGACTTTCCTAAATAAGTAATTATTTCGCCACTGCCTAAAACAAGTGAGTCATTACGTTTCAAAAAAGCCATTGGATTTTTAAAAACTCTGTCTTTATTTGTTCCTTGAATAAAAGAATAATCAGCAAATAAGGTATCTCCGCGAAATTCTCCCTCAATTGTTCCAACTTTTTCTGGTTTGTTTTCGATTTTCATTACCATGTCTCCGGCTATTTTTCCGTTTTTCAAAGTATTGATTTTCAAATCTATTGTGTCGTTTTCATACAATGCTTTGTAACAAGCTGTACTTACAGGCTGTTGAGCTTCAGCTTTGACGGTTTCAATTTCTTTTTGTTCTTTTTTACAACTTCCCAAAACAATGAAAGCCAATAGCAAACAAAAAATACTTAATTTTTTCATAGATAGATATTTTAAATTAATAATTACAGTAATCATTGCTAATTTACAAATAAACCACTTTATTAAATAGTTTGTTTTTAACAAAAAATAATTTGATATAAGCAATTCTTTAGGGCAATTTTGATAATTAATATTTTATTTTAAGATTTTTCAATTTCATTTTAACAACCAAAATACTGACAACCAAATATTTTGCGTAACTTTATGTAAAAACACAAAAAGATGCGTAACCTAAAAATAATGCTAGTTTTGATTATTCTTTTTAGCACTATTTCATGCAAAAAAGAATCGGATTCAAAATCGATTGTTACCGAAAAAGATACAACCTGGTATAAATTTAATTCAGAGAATGAATTCCTTGGATTAGGAAAACCAGAATTTGGAGATTTAGATAGTATGGTTGCTCGCCGAAGAATTCGCGCTTTGGTTCCTTACACTCATCTTTATTACACCATTAATCTAAATAAAAGGAGCGGTGTAGCATTTGAAGCTTTAACTCTTTTTGAAAATGACATCAACAAACAATTACATTTGAAGCCCCACCAGGTTAGGATTATTTTTATACCAGTAAATCGGAGTCAGATTATACCGCTTTTGCAAAAAGGCTATGCAGATTTGGGTTATGCCGGTTTAACAATAACGGAGGAACGAAAAAAATTGGTTGATTTTTCTATTCCTTCAATTACTGGACTTAAGGAAATTATTATCGGAGGTTCCAAGTCTCCAAAACTAAATTCTCTTGCAGACCTTTCGGGCAAAGAAATTTATCTTCGGGAAGGCAGTAGCTATGAATCTGCAGTTTTAAAATTAAATGATTCATTCAAAAAAATAAACCGAAAACCAATTATTATTAAACCTTTAGATCCATATTTAGAATCTGAGGATATTCTTGAAATGATCAATTCTGATGTCATTCCGTTTACTGCAATGGTGGAAGATGTTGCCAAATTGTGGGCCAACGTAATGCCAAATTTAATTTTATATGAAAAAATTCCAATAGCCAGAAACATATCTTATGGTGTGGTACTGAGAAAAAACTCTCCAAAATTGAAAGCTGCATTAAATATTTTTTTAGAAAAAAATGCAAAAGGCACATTGTTCGGAAATATGCTTTATAATAAATATGTGAAAAATGCAGATCTTCTACCAGATATTTACACAAAAAAAACGTTTTCCCAAGTAAATGTCCTTAAAGCACCATTTCTTAAGTATGCTGATCGCTATCAACTGGATTGGCTGCTTCTAATTGCTCAAGGATATCAGGAATCTGGATTGAATCAAAAACTGGTGAGTCATAAAGGAGCTGTTGGAGTAATGCAAGTTTTACCTAAAACCGCAGCTGGCAAACCATTTTATATCAGAAATATTTATAAAATAGATAACAATGTTCATGCTGGAGTTCAATATATGAGATACTTAATTGATAGGTATTTTACAGATCCTAAGATAGACAAATTAAATCGTCATTTATTTGCTTTAGCAGCCTACAATGCTGGTCCTAGACGTGTACAGGAATTGCGGGATAAAGCCAAAGCCACTGGACTAAATCCAAATATTTGGTTTGATAATGTTGAACTGATTGCTGCCAACGAAATTGGTCAGGAAACTATACAATATGTAAGTAATATTTATAAATTTTACGCTTCCTATAGAGCATTGAGTTACTATGCAGAACAACGTGGCAAAAAAATAAGATCTTAATTTGATAGTGTCATAATTTCTTCAATCTGATTATGATTATGAAACATATATTCATTCTAAAATTCTTATTTTTGCGTCAAACAGAATTTTTCAATGCAAAAATATATAGAACAACTTAACGAAGCTCAACGCGAACCAGTATTGCAAAAAGATGGTCCAATGATTATCATTGCAGGTGCAGGCTCTGGGAAAACTCGTGTGCTTACCATCAGGATTGCTTATCTGATGCATCAGGGAGTAGATGCTTTCAATATTTTGTCGCTTACATTTACCAACAAAGCGGCAAGAGAAATGAAAAAACGTATCTCGGATATTGTCGGGCCAAGTGAGGCTAAGAATCTATGGATGGGAACTTTTCACTCTGTATTTGCTCGAATTTTACGTTCTGAAGCGCACCATTTAGGGTATCCTTCTAACTTTACGATTTATGATTCTCAAGATTCATTACGCGCTATTTCTGGAATTATCAAAGAAATGCAATTGGATCGTGATATATATAAGCCAAAACAAGTTTTGGGCAGGATTTCGAACTTTAAAAATAGTTTAATTACTGTAAAAGCCTATTTCAATGATCCAGATTTACAGGAAGCAGATGCGATGAGTAAAAAGCCTAGGATGGGTGAAATTTATCAGAATTATGTTGATCGTTGCTTTAAATCGGGTGCAATGGATTTTGACGATTTGTTATTAAAAACCAACGAATTACTTACTCGTTTCCCTGAAGTTTTAGCAAAATATCAAAATCGTTTTAGATATTTATTGGTAGATGAGTACCAAGATACGAATCATTCACAATATTTAATTGTCCGAGCTTTATCAGATAAATTTCAAAATATTTGCGTGGTAGGGGATGACGCTCAGAGTATTTATGCGTTTCGTGGGGCAAATATCAACAATATCTTGAATTTTCAAAAAGATTATGAAGGTGTAAAAACTTTTAGATTAGAGCAAAATTACCGCTCAACCAAAAATATTGTTGAAGCTGCTAATACCATTATTGATAAAAATAAAGTAAAACTCGATAAAGTAGTTTGGACAGCCAATGATTTTGGTCCTAAAATAAAAGTGCATCGCAGTATTACTGATAATGAAGAAGGACGCTTTGTTGCCGGCACGATTTGGGAACAAAAAATGAATAACCATCTGAACAATAGTGCTTTTGCAATTCTATATCGTACCAATGCACAGTCCAAAGCGATGGAGGATGCATTACGAAAAAGAGATATTCCGTATCGAATTTATGGTGGTTTATCTTTTTACCAAAGAAAAGAGGTCAAAGATGCGCTCTGTTATCTGCGATTAGTCCTCAATCCAAAAGATGAAGAAGCTCTAATCCGTGTAATCAATTATCCGGCACGAGGAATTGGAAATACTACGATCGAAAAACTAACAATAGCGGCCAATCATTACAAGCGTTCGATTTTTGAAGTCATGCAAAATATTGAACGAATCGATTTGAAACTCAATTCTGGAACAAAGCAAAAACTATTGGATTTTGTTACTATGATTCAGAGTTTTCAAGTTATTAATGAGAATCATGATGCTTTTTATGTTGTTGAACATGTAGCCAAAAAAACAGGCTTGATTCAGGAATTAAAAAAAGATGCTACTCCAGAAGGAATGGCTCGTATCGAAAATATTGAACAATTATTAAATGGGGTTAAGGATTTCATCGAAGGTCAAAAAGAAGTTGATGGCGCAACAGGATCTTTATCCGAATTTATGGAAGATGTCGCTCTGGCAACCGACTTAGACAATGACACCAGCGATGAAGATCGTGTAGCTTTGATGACAATACACTTGGCCAAGGGACTTGAATTCCCACATGTTTTTATTGTTGGAATGGAAGAAGATTTATTCCCGAGTGCTATGAGTATGAGCACAAGAAGTGAATTGGAAGAAGAACGCCGTTTGTTTTATGTAGCTTTGACTCGTGCTGAACATCAGGCATATTTAACGTATGCGCAATCACGTTACCGTTGGGGCAAATTGACCGATAGCGAACCTTCTCGTTTTATTGAAGAAATCGATGGACAATTCTTGGAATATTTAACGCCTGCAGAAAGTAATTATCGTTATAAATCATCCATTGATGCAGATATTTTTGGAGATGTTGATAAATCCAAATTGAGATTGGCAAAACCAGTAGGAGCAACACCCCCAAAACATGTTACTGATAATCAACCCAAACCAGAAGTGAATATTAGAAAATTGAAACCAATGGCAGGAAGCAATGCTCCTTCCGGAAGTGCAAATCTTTTTGATAATAAATTGGCAGCTGGAAATGTAGTGATGCATGAACGTTTTGGCAAAGGACAAGTCATCAATTTGGAAGGTGTTGGAGCTGATAAAAAAGCCGAAATCAAATTTGAAGTTGGAGGAATTAAAAAATTATTATTACGATTTGCAAAATTAGATATCATAGGCTAAAAATGTTTAAGCTTAAATGGTTGGAATCTCAGCAACTTTAAATTCAAAAAAATGGCTCAATTCATCAAAATATACGAAACTAATCCAAATGAGGCGGCAATAGACAAAGTGGTAAAAGTGCTACGTGACGGAGGTCTGGTTATATATCCAACTGACACCGTTTACGGATTAGGTTGTGATATTACCAATTCACGTGCGCTTGAACGAATTGCCAAAATTAAAGGCGTAAAACTTGAAAAAGCTAACTTTTCATTTGTTTGTCATGATTTGAGCAATTTATCTGATTATGTAAAACAAATTGATACTTCAACTTTTAAAATTTTAAAAAGAGCCTTACCTGGACCTTACACATTTATTCTTCCAGGAAATAATAATTTACCAAAAGAATTTAAAAAGAAAACAACTGTCGGAATCCGTATTCCTGATAATTCTATTGCTCTTGAAATAGTACGTCAATTAGGAAATCCAATAGTTTCTACTTCGATTCATGATGATGACGAAGTTATTGAATACACAACAGATCCTGAGCTTATTTTTGAAAAATGGCAAAATTTGGTAGATGTTGTTATTGATGGAGGTTACGGAGCTAATATTGGTTCCACTATAATTGATTTGTCTGGAGATGAACCAATTGTAGTGAGAGAAGGAAAGGGAAATGTTGATATTATTTAAAAAAACAGTAATCTTTTTAATTAATTTTAAAATTTCACTTGAAATAAATTGGAAACTTAGTATTAAAACCTTTATTTAGTAAAATAATATTTGAAAATTTGCGTTCTAATATATAAGATATGTAATCTTTAATTTATATTTAATTGGTTGTTAAAAAAGAATTGAGATTGCATTAAAAACAGGACTTATGTCCTGTTTTTTTTGTTTATAGCTGTAAATAAAAAAGTTACTTCAAGTGTGATTCCTAATTTAATTTATTCCCAACTTTTTTTTCAATTTTAAAAATAAAAGTCCAATAGTATATGCGTCTTCAGCAGGGGAATTGCGATAACTTTTGGGGAGTTTGAAAATTTCGGAAAGTTCTTCTAGTGAAAATTGTTTGTCATTGATATCGACAAGTTTTCGATACATAACATCTATATCTAAAGCTTCATTTTTCAATCGGCCGCAACCTAATTTTGCCAAAGCGATATTAATCATATCTACATCAAAATCAACATGATGACCAATCAAAACAGCATTTCCGATATAATCAATAAATGCCTGAATTGCATCAGGTTCACTCAGTTTTTTCATTTTACTCTCCAAAATAAATTCATTTGATAGACCATTATCATGAAAATATTTATATTGAAGCAAAATAGATTCAAAATTATCTCCGATTTGAATTGCGTTATTAGTTATGGCAAAAGAACCGATTGATAAAATAACATCTTTTTCAGGATTTAAACCAGTAGTTTCGGTTGTAAATACGACAAATCGTTTTGATTTTTTATCAAACTTAGCTAGATAATTTTTCCAAAATTCAGGATATTCTTTGTTTATATTTTTTAGCCAATCAAGCATTATTTATGAAAATTGTGTTAGTTTAAAATTACTTTTTATTAATTCTTCTAAATCTCTCATTGGGGCTAGGGCATTCTTTAGTTTTTCTCTATCTAATTTATTCAGTTCACTGATATTGATATATTGACCAGAATTTTCATTTTTCAAGCCTTCGTTCACTCTAAATTTTGATAAAATCAAAAATGCTTCAGCGCAATTAAGATAAATATCCGCATTTTTCGAATCAATAATAGCTAATTGCTTGAATCTTAAATAGGTATTATTTAGTCCTTTAATTTTAAAATGCAACGCAAATAATCTTGCCCCATCAATTAGTGGCATTAACGCTCTTGTTTTGATATCAAATTTATCTTTATGAGGTTCGTCTTCTTCTAAGGCAAATTTCTTAAAGAATGTAAGAGGCGAATTTTTTCTTAAAGCATCATTACCTAAGAAATCAAAAAACAAAGAGTTGTGTTCTAAGTCTTTCTCTATTACATTTTCTATTGCTTCAAATATTTTTTTCTCACCAAAAACAAGTTCCAAATCAAAGAAAATACTACTTAGATCATTACTATTTTCACCTGGAGTATTCATCCAACTATTGTATTGTTTTGTCCAGTCTGTCAACGATTTACACCATAACATATTACTTGCCATATGACCATTGGGACACAATTCATAACCAACTTTTTCGAGTGTTGCAGTTGTTTTTTTGCCTAATCTCAAAAAATAATCCCTTACATCTCTGTATTTATCAGGAGCAACATCTTCAAAAATTAACATGCTATCTTGATCTGTTAGTAGTAATTGTTCTTTTCTTCCTTGGCTTCCAATGCTTAACCATACAAATCGAGCAGGAGGTGAGCCTAAATCTAAAATTGACAATTCGACTGCGCGTTTTAAAAGAGCAGAATTTATCTCACTTGCAATATTATTAATATTAGAAAGCGGTATGTTTTTATTAATTGAATTTTGAATTAATTCTGTCAAACGTTCTCTAAGATTTTTTAAGTCTTTGGCACTTGATGAACGTTTAATTTCTTTGATTAAAACACCAGGATTATTTGCTTGTGCAATAATTAAATCGTGCTCAGAAATGACTCCTTTTACTGGAGATTTATCTGTCCCATCTGAAGTCACACATAAATGAGTTACATTATTTTTTAACATCATCAATTGCGCTTCTGCTAATGAAATATTTTCAACAACTGTAACTACTGGTGAAGACATAATCGCTTTCATAGTAACAGTCAATGGGAATTGCCCAGTAGCAATTTTGGAGCACATATCGGTATGTGTAACAATCCCAATTGGCAAATGATTATCACAAATAACAACACTTGACGAAACATTTTCGGTCATTAAATACGCAACATCCTTTGCAGTTTGATTAATAGTTGCAATAAGGGGCGATCTATTGTAAGTTAATGATTGAAAATATTGCATTTCAGACTTTTGGCCGATATAAAAGACATTGTCACTAGCTAATTTTCCTCTTAAGTTTTCTTTTTCTTTTGGATTCCAAGTGTTTGTAGCAAAACTTTCCAATAAAAAGTTTAAAACATCTGGATTATTAGCTACAAAAGGTCTAAAAGTTGCGATGGGAATTGCGTAAATTATACTCTCGTCACGTGATTTTGCGGTCATCATATAGTTATTTTTGGCAAAGAAAGGTCTCAAACCAAAAACATCACCAGCATGACATTTATTCAAAAGCGTTTCCTCAGCATCTGCAATAACAGACAGATGAATTGTTCCAGAAGCTACAACATAAAAGGAATCATGCAATTTATCGTCTATCTGAAATAAAGTTTCGTTTTTATCTAAGTTTAAAACTCGAATATTTGTAGCAATTACTGCTAATTCTTGAAAGGTTAAATTGTCAAAGGGCGGGTATTCTTTTAAAAAATCAGCTATATTTTCAGCAATTGTATTCATAGTTAGTTTGTAAAGTAAAATGCACGTAAAAATAATAAAAAATAGAAGGAATATTGGCGGGTTAAATTTTAAATTTGATTTATTATCAGATAGTTAAATTTTTCATAAATAATAGCAGTGCCGCATAGTATTAACTGTAAATCTTTAATTTTAGTATTAAATAAATAATTAAACTATGAAAATTTTAAAAATCACATTTTTAGTATTGTTTTCAGTATTTGCAGTATCATTTGCAAATGCACAAGAAAAACCGAAGAGTCCTGCTGAAAGCGTAACAGGAAAAATTAATGGGGCTACAATCCAAATAAATTATGGTAGTCCATCTGTAAGAGATAGAAAAATCTGGGGAGAATTAGTTCCTTTTGACCAAGTTTGGCGTGCAGGTGCGAATGAAGCAACAACTTTTGAAACAGACAAAGATCTTACAATTGAAGGTTCCAAATTACCAGCTGGTAAATATTCATTTTTTATTATTCCAAATAAAACTGAATCAGTTATAATTTTTAATAAAGAAGCTAAACAATGGGGAGCTTATAAATACCAGGAAAAAGAAGATCAATTACGTGTAAAAGTTAAGCCACAAACTGGAAAGGCTAAAGTTGAAAAATTAGTTTACACAATCAATGCAAATAATGTAACCTTGAGCTGGGATGATTGGAATATCAGCTTCAAAGTGAAATAATCCACAATATTTTTGTGAGTTTAAATCATTGTCAAATGGCAATGATTTTTTTTTGATATAAATTCAGAATAAATTACTTGTATCAAAATCAAAATGAAAGTGCAAGTTAAAATAAAGTTTAAATCATTTTAAGGATAGAAGTAAATTCAATAAATTCTATTTTACATAATATAAATTATAGTTCAAAAACTATATCTTTAATTTTAGCGTGAAAGCATTATCGTAACCTTTGTGTTTATCATCATTTTTCCATTATCACATTCTACTGGATTTATTTGTCTTTAAAAAAAAATATAGAACCAAATTTTAAAAGTTACTTTTGCAAATAAATAATTAACGATTCTTAATATGACAAAGGCAAAATATTTTCAATTAATTATAATTTTAGGATTCATGACGGCTCTTGGGCCATTTTCAATTGATATGTATTTGCCAGGATTCTCAGGAATTGCAAAAGATTTGCACACATCAGTGACAAATGTTTCTATGTCATTGTCTAGTTATTTTATTGGAATTTCATTTGGACAATTATTATACGGACCGTTATTAGATCGTTATGGACGAAAAAAACCTTTGTTTTTAGGACTTTTAATTTATATTTTGGCTTCTTTAGGATGTGTTTTCGTTCGTGATATTGATACATTTATTGGATTGCGATTCGTACAAGCTGTTGGAAGTTGTGCCGCTACAGTAGCTTCGGTCGCAATGGTCCGTGATTTATTTCCAGTAAAGGAAATACCAAATGTGTTATCAAAATTAATGTTAGTTTTAGGGCTTTCGCCAATGCTCGCACCAACTATTGGCGGTTATATTACTACCAATTTTGGCTGGCACACGGTGTTTTTTATCCTAATGATGTTGGGTATTTTTGTCCTGGTTAGTTCGCAATTGGGTTTACCAACAACTCGACTACCCGATGAAACAATTTCTTTGAAACCCAAACCAATACTAAATAATTTTATTTCAATCATAAAAGTACCGCAGTTTAATACATATACATTGACTGGAGCTATATCATTTTCTGGGTTGTTTACTTATGTAGCAGCTTCTCCGATTTTGTTTATGAGTATTTTAAAAGTTGATGCGCAGACATATGGATGGATTTTTGCTTTTATGTCAGTGAGTTTTATTGGTTCGAGTCAATTGAATTCTCTTTTCCTAAAAAGATTTTCTAGTGAACAGATGATTTTTGCTTCGCTAATTACTCAAATAATTATCAGTTGTATCTTTTTGGTTCTGGCATTTAATGGTCTTCTGGGATTATATAGTACCATCGTTATGTTGTTTTTGTTTTTGGGATGTTTAGGGATTTCAAATCCCAATACCGCTGCATTAACTCTTGCGCCTTTTCCTAACAATGCAGGAAGTGCTTCGGCGTTAATGGGCGCTAGTCAGTTGGGACTTGGGGGTTTGGCTTCTTTTGCAGTTGGTATTTTTGTAAAAGATTCAATTGTTCCAATGGTGGCTATTATGACTTGCACAACGATTATTGCCTTTTTCATTTTGATTATAGGCAAGAAAAAAATCAAAAAAACCATTGTAAATTCAGATGGTGAAATTACAATGGCACATTAAGAGTTAATTTGTTGTTTAAAATTAAAATTTTTTCAATAATACAGATTCGCCGTTTATCATTACTTCGAACTGTCCTAATTTCTCATTAAAAGTAGTCCTGATGTAATTGCCTTTGAAAACTGTGACATCTCCATAAATTTTCGCATTATCATCTGTTACAAAATCAAATAAAACCTTTTTATTATCCGAATCTATACCAAGTTTGTAGCTTTTAAATTTTGTATCCTGTATTGAAAATTCTTGTTTAGTGTCAATTATTTTATCATTAATATAAAAATTGACAACCTTTTCGCTTAAGCTAATATCTGGATAATATTGATTAACTTTTTTTAGTAGATCATATTGTGCCACATTTGCATTTTCACTTTTCGATGTAATATTTTGTGCAAATGAGACTAAGGTGAACATACAACAAAACATTAAAATATACTTTTTCATAATTTTTTTTTTAATTTTAAACAAATCAGTTAAATAGATTTAGAAATTTACGACTAAAAAAAATATAAACAACTATAAAACAAGTAATTATGTAATAAATTCTGATAATTTTATAAAATATTTACCTAGCTTTTCTTATCTGGTCTAATAATCATCCTTAATGATTGATCTTTGGAAAAATAAGCAATCATCCACTGATAAAAAGTATTAAGCCGGTTACGATACGTAATTAATGACATGAGGTGTACAAATAACCAAAGCAGCCACGCAAAAAAGCCTTTGAAATGCATTTTAGGTTTTGGTAAATCAACTACCGCTTTGTTTTTTCCTATGATTGCCATTGAGCCTTTATCTTTATATTTAAAAGGTTTTAATGGTTTATTTTGAAGTAATAATTTGAAATTTTCTGCTAAATTTATCCCTTGCTGAATTGCTACTTGTGCCAATTGTGGATGACCTTCAGGAAAATCAGCGTCGGCAAATTGGATAGATGTATCACCAATTGCATAGATATTTTCGGTACCTTTTACTTTTTGAAAACCATCTGTGATCATTCGCTTACCTCGTCCATAACTTTCGGCAGGAATCCCTTCAAAATCGCGGGCTGAAACTCCAGCTGCCCAAATCAGGTTCTTTGTCTGAATAGTGTTTCCATCAGCAAAAAAAACAGTATCATCTTTGTAATCGATCACACGAGTGTTTAATTTAACAACAACTCCGAGCTTTGTCACAGCATCAAGAGTTTCTTTTTGAGATTCAACACTCATTGGTGATAATAACGCATCTCCTCCATCAACTAAATAAATATTACTTGCTGATGTTTCAAGTTCTGGATATTCTTTTAGCAAGATATTTTTACGCATTTCTGCGAACATTCCAGATACTTCTACGCCAGTTGGTCCGCCACCTGCAATCACAATGGTTAATAATTTTCTGCGTTTACGGATGTCTTTGCAGATAGCAGCTTTTTCAAGATTTTTTAATAAAGTATTACGCATTTCAATGGCATCATTGAGCGTTTTCATCGGAATAGCATTTTTTTTGACATTTTCCATGCCAAAGAAATTAGTTTCTGCGCCTGTTGCAAATACTAAATGATCGTAATGCAAGTCGCCATTATTAAGAATAACTTTGTTTTCGGATGGAATTACTTTTTGTACTTCGCCCAAACGGAATTGTAGATTTTTTTTACCGGCAAAAAACTTTCTGAAAGGATAACTGATACTGGCTGGTTCCAAAAAAGCCGTAGCCACTTGGTAAATAAGTGGCGGAAAAAAATTGTAATTGTTCTTGTCAACAAGTACTACTTCTATCCCTTTTTTGTCAGTTAGTTCTTTGGCAAGATTTATACCAGCAAATCCTCCGCCTATTATTACTATTTGCATATCGTACGTTTTATAAAGTGTTTATTTATAAAAATACAATATAAATAAGAAGAAAAAATTTAGTTTTTGAATTTTTTAACAGGCTTTTCCGTAGTTTGTGTTTTGTTTTGAAGTATATGATTTGCTAACAATTTTTCTATTAATTCGTCTTTAGTAAGATGATGAAAAATGGTTTTGATCTTTGTTTTCAATTCAGGATCTACATCATGATTTGGTTTTGTTTTGAAGATTTGCTTTGCCCACAAAAGCGTATTATTTTCTTCAATACTTGCTACTGATGGTTTTTTGTATTTAGTGAATTGGATTCCTAATTCTCTTTCGAAGTCGGCAATTTCAGCAACTTCTTCAGGTTGTAATACTGTTAGAGAAAGTCCTTTTGCTCCTGCCCTCGCCGTTCTACCGCTACGGTGAACATAGACTTCATACACATTCGGCAAATGATAATTCACTACATAAGAAATTTCTTTTACATCAATTCCTCTTGCTGCCAGGTCGGTGGCAACTAAAATATTAATATGTCCTTCACGGAATTGATCCATAATTCGGTCACGAATTCCTTGAGATAAACTTCCGTGCAACGCTCCAGAAGAAAATTTATTGATTGCAAGATTTTTGGCTAATTTATTAACTGCAGCTTTGGTTTTACAGAAAATAATACCGCGTTCCCCTTCTTTAGAATTTAGAAAATGCATTAAAACATCCAGTTTTTCTATCGGTTCAACTACAATGTAATTATGGTCAATTTCTTGATTACCGACAGTTTCCATACTGGCACTCACCTGAACAACGTTTTTATTCAAATAATTCTGAATCAATTGTTTGATAGTTCCTGGCATAGTTGCCGAAAACAAAAATGTTTTATAGTTTTTTGGCAATTCAGTGATGATTTCATCTAAACTTTCCTTTAGAATAGAAACCATTTCATCAGCTTCATCTAGTACTAAGAATTTAGTATCTTTTAGGATAATGGCTTTGCGTTGCAACAAATCGATTAAGCGGCCCGGAGTTGCAACAACAATATGAGTTGGAGTTTTTAATCTTTCAATTTGTGGTTTGATTGGAATTCCACCGCAAACCGCTGCTATCGAAATTTCGGAACTGTATTTTGCGAAATTTTCAAGATTAGTAAAAATTTGTTGACCTAATTCTCTAGTTGGAACCAAAATCACAGCCTGGACAGCCGTTGACTTTGAATCTATTAATTGTAATAAAGGCAATCCAAAAGCAGCCGTTTTTCCCGTTCCGGTTTTAGCAAGTCCCACTATATCTGTGGTATTTGATAAAAGCAGCGGAATCGTTCTTTGCTGAATTTCTGTTGGATTTACAATTCCCATTTCGGTAATCGCTTTTAGTATATCTGCTGAAATTCCTAAATCTGAAAATTGTTTTGACATGCTTTTAAAATTTAAATGTAAAAAAGCAGAGACGTAATATAGTACGTCTCTACGCGAATATTATTTGTTTTTTAGTCGGCCTCGTTCATGATTTTTTCACGATATTTCTTTCCGATTAATAAAAGCATTTTTTGTTTATAATCATCCAATAACCATTCTCTGTAGTTTTTACTACATTGGCTAAGGCATTTTGAAAAACGTTTTACCCTATCTTCAATATCGGCATCCAATTCTTTAGATAATGCTTTAGCTTCTTGTAATTCTTCGGTATTATCGACACACATTGCGGCATGCTGATCGATAGATTTATCCAAAACAACTTTAGACCTTAAGTTCTGAGCTATAGCAAGTTTGTGTTCTTCATCTACATCAAAAGTTACATCTGCAGTTTTACTAAATTTAGCACGTAACTCTGGAGGCATCGTGTATTTGAAATGCAATTCGATTTCGCTATCATCTCTTAAATTCTCCAAATAAAACTCAGGAGATTTAAAAATATGTTGCCAATTTACTGGATCACTCCAAAGACCAAAACGAGCTGCATTATTCCCTAAATCAATCACAGTAAATTCATCTTTTCCAGGTAACTTTCTCGAACCACGACCAATCATTTGGAAATATAATGTCAACGATTTGGTGGCTCTGTTCAAGATAATTGTTTCAACTGTCGGTTCATCAAAACCCGTTGTAAGGATTCCGACTGAAGTTAAAATAGCGTCTGGTGTGTGTTTGAACCAATGAAGAATTTCTTTTCGCTCCTCGTTACTGCTGGTGTTATCCAAGTGACGAATCCCGTATCCAGCCTCTCTAAACGTTTCATAAACATATAAAGAAGTGTTGATACCATTGTTGAAAATCAAAGTTTTTTTGCCTAAAGATTTCTCGGTGTAAGCATGCAATAATTTCTCTTGCATTGCCATATTGGTATACAAATCATCAGATGACTTTACAGTATAATCTCCGTTGATACCAACTTTTAATGATGTTAATCCCACATCATAACTATAAGTAATTGCTTTTGCCAGGAAACCATTATCTATTAATGAGCTAATAGTGTCTCCCACAATTAGTTCATCATAGCTTTGGTGCATCGGTAATTTTATATTTGAACTCAATGGTGTTGCAGTAACTCCAAGGATGAATGCGTTTTTGAAAGATTTTAATAATTTTCTAAATGAATTGTAATGTGCCTCATCTATAATTACTAAACCAATATTGTCTAAGTGTAGTTTTTCGTCATTGATACGGTTTTTCAAAGTTTCGACCATAGCCACAAAACAGGAATAATCGTTTTGATCAGGAAGTTCTTTGACTTTGCTGTTGATAATTTTGTTTTTTACATCAAATCCTTTTAGCATTTTTGATGTTTGCTTACACAATTCGATACGGTGTGTGAGCACCACAACTTTTTTGTTATGTTGAGATAAATAACGGCGTACAATTTCAGAAAAAATTACAGTTTTTCCTCCACCAGTTGGCAATTGATATAATAAATGATGTTGAGGAGGTGCATTGTCTATACGCTCAAAAATGGCGTCAATGTCTCCTTTTTGGTAAGCGTAAAGTTCTTTCCGGGTCTCGTTTTCAATTTCTAAACTTTCTTGATGCATTGTCTATTTTTCGATTTTTGCAAAAATACGCCTAAAAAACAGTTATCGAGCCATTTTTTTTAAAAATTATCCAACGAATTAAATAAAAAAATGGTTTATACATTTTAGCCTATTTGATCTTCTAAAATTTCGATACTTGCTTCGAAATCAGAACGGTTCTTCCATTTTTGTCTTGAAGCTTCTGCAGCAATAGCCAACAATCGAGTCTTGAATTCGCTGATAATTCCATTAGAAATAATAAATTTTACAGCTTGTTCAAAGGAATTAAACATGCTTTTGTAAAATAATTCTTGTTTTATAAAGTTTCCAGAAGCAAATGTTTGAGCAATTTCTATGTTATAAAGCATCACATCAGCAATGACAAATGGGTCAACACCTAATAGAATAAAGTGTTTAATGTATTTTTGCGCAACGGATCGTCTCATTTTTGGTTTTTTCCTCTTCCCTTTTGTTTGCAATGGAAAATACTCGTGAGAAATCTTAAATTTACATTCCTGCAATAATTTGTCTTCCTTAGGATTGAATACAAAATCATAGTAGACTTTCACAGGACTAAACTTTTCATACAACTCAATAATTTGCTCTTCTAATTGCTCTTTAGTGAGTTCATTCAGATATTTTTTTAAATCGCGCTTGCTCATTATTAAAGTTTAAGAATACAAAAGTAATTTCTTTAGCATTCAATACTGTAATTAACATTGTTATTACTTAATTTTGTTGATTAAATTTAGTTTTTGTAAGGAATTATCTCTTTACTTCGACTTCAACCATTTTAATTTTTAATTTTCCCTATGCTCAAATTATTTAAGATTGTCGCGATTTTGGAAGGAATCTCATATTTAGTTTTATTTTCGAATATGCTTTTCATTAAACCAAACCATTTAGAACTTTACAAAACGCTTTTATATCCAATTGGAATGAGCCACGGAGTACTATTTATCGGGTATGTTTTATTGGCTTTTTTACTAAAAAAATCCCAAAAATGGGACTTGAAAACCTTTGGACTTATATTAATTGCTTCGTTAGTACCGTTTGGAACTTTTTATATCGAGAAAAAATATTTGTAACAAATGAATAAAATCATTCAATCCATTTTTGATTTCCTCTACCCTGTACTTAGGCATTGGGGAATGAGCAGGAACATGTCTACCTATGTAAGCTTGTTTTTTAATACTATTTTGCTTTGCATTTTGGCGTATGGATTGTATGTTGTTTTCCGATATTTATTGGTAAAAATAATGATTATTGTTGCCAGAAGAACGCACACCAAATTTGACGATTTATTAGTAAGCAATAAAACAGCCAAATATGTTGCTTATTTGGTTCCGTTATTTTTTGTTTATAAATCAGTTCCTGTCATTCTTGATAAATTTGAATATTGGGAGAGTATTTTTGGCAAAATTGTTGGTGTTTATATCATTTTACTGATTTTATGGATTGTCCGAAGTGTTTTTAATACGCTTCGCGATTATTTAAAATTAATTCCACGATACAGTGACAAACCAATTGATAGCTTCATTCAAGTTATCATGATCGTGCTTTGGATGTTCGGAATTATATTTATTATTTCCAAATTATTTGAGATTGATCAAAAAGAATTATTAACTATTCTTGGAGCAGTTTCAGCAGTAATTATTCTTGTTTTCAGAGATACCATTTTAGGATTTGTGGCAAGCGTTCAGGTCGCTATAAACGACATGGTTCGAATTGGAGACTGGATTACAATGGACCGTTACGGTGCCGATGGAGATGTTATCGAAATCAATTTGGCTACGGTAAAAGTTCGAAATTTTGACAACACCACGACTACTATTCCGACCTATAGTTTGAGTTCAGATTCTTTTCAAAACTGGCGCGGAATGCTAAATTCCAATGGAAGAAGGATTAAAAGACATATCATAATTAAAGCCAGTAGTATTCGTTTCTTGGAAGAAGAAGAATTAATCAATTTCAAAAAAATAGAACTTTTGAGTACTTATATTGATACCCGAAAAAACGAAATTGACCATTACAATATCAGTCATAATATTGATAAAAGCTTAGCCATAAATGGAAGAAACCTAACGAATATGGGATTGTTCCGAAAATATATTAGTCAATATCTTCATCAAAATCCAAGTTTAAACAAAGATATGACAATGCTCTGCAGACAATTACAGCCAACTCCATATGGCATACCGCTCGAAGTTTACGCTTTCTCCAAAGACAAACGTTTTGAAAATTACGAATACATTATGTCTGATATATTCGATCATATTATCGCGTCAGTTTCTTATTTTGATCTGGAAATTTTTGTAATGCCTACCGAAAATAATATTAAATCATAATATCTGTCGGTTAATCATCCTTATTTGGGCAAGACCCCATTTTGGGAAAGGGGCAAAATTTCTTTGCGCTTATTCGCCCCTTTCCCAAAATGCGGTCGGGCTATCCATGCTACTTCGGTAGCTTATTTCTATCCCTCTTGCGACTTATAGGTTTCAAAAAAGATCATTTGTTTAAAAAGTACTTCAACAAAATGCTATTATAAACGGTCTTTTACATATTCAATTTCAGTCTTTCCGTGAGCTTTTGGTTTGCCTTTTTCGTCAACGTTTACCATGACTGTTTCATCAATTGTAATAATTGTTTCGCGGGTCATCATATTTCGAGCTTCACATTTTAGAGTTAGTGAAGTATTTCCAAATTTGACTACATCAATTCCTATTTCTACAATATCGCCTTGTCTCGCCGAGCTTCTAAAATTGATTTCCGACATGTGTTTGGTTACAATTCGGGGATTTTCTAATTGTATAATCGTATATAAAGCTAGCTCTTCGTCAATCCAAGCCAATAATTTTCCTCCAAACAAAGTTCCGTTAGGATTTAAATCTTCTGGTTTTACCCATTTTCTAGTATGAAATCTCATAATTTATTTATTTAATTAATGCTAAAATAAGATTTTGCTAACAGTAAATTTTATATTTTTAATAGAAAAAAAAGATGGACCAGAGAGATAAATTAATCAAAGAAATTCGCGGAGAATCATTGGGTGATACAAATGTACAATCTTCTTCAGATGAATTGTTTCAAAACCAAGTACTTAGACCTATTTTACAATTGCAAAATGATTTGTTTATCGCCTCTTTTTTAAATTATATCAATAAATACAAAAGAGATTTTTATACCAAATCGGTTGAAAATAAGCTAGCTATCATCGAAAATGCAATTCAGAAAGACATTAAATTCCGAAACGCTTTAAAAGGAATGATCATCGGTTTATTTACCAATGATGAATATGCACTTTATATCCAAAATTCGTCCAGCTTAAATAAAAGAATGATGAATTTATTAATCGAAAGATTGAAAAGTCAAGTTCAATTGTTTGAAAAAGAATAAATCTTTTAAAACAAAACAAAAGACAGCCTTTCAATCTATTTTGAAAGGCTGTCTTTTTGTTATTTATTCAGTTTTATTATTGTGTGATCTGTTTACTCAAAACATAAAAGTTTTTATCAACTTCTACTTTTTCAATTGCAAAAGGACTGTCTAGTTCTGTCCAATCTGATTTTGGATTTAAAGTAACTTCAGAACCATTTATCAATACTTTTATAGGCATATCAAAACCAGGAATAGTATTTGTCCATCGATATTTTAAAGTACTTTCTGTAAATGAATATTCTAATGTAGGAACCTGTGTAGTTCTCAAATACTGATTAAAAAATGGTTTTAAATCAATGCCAACTTGTTGACTCAAATAATCTTCAATCTGTTTGGTAGTCACCGTTTGATGATAAAAAGTGCTATTTAAACCTCTCAAAATAGTTCTCCATTTTTGGTCATTATCAACAATCTGGCGCAAGGTGTGTAATACATTTGCACCTTTAAAATACATATCTCCAGATCCTTCATTATTTACATCATATTGACCGATAATAGGTTTGTCATTTCGAATGTTTCTGCGAATTCCACGAACATATTCGGCACCAGCATCTTTTCCATAATAATATTCTATAAAAAGTGCTTCAGAATAATCGGTGAAACTTTCATGAATCCACATATCAGCAATGTCTTTGTAAGTAATATTATTTGCAAACCATTCGTGCCCCGACTCATGAATAATAATGTAATCAAATTTCAAACCCCAACCGGTTCCACTCCAATCAAGCCCTAAATATCCATTTTTATAGCCATTTCCATAAGTTACACAGCTTTGGTGCTCCATTCCCAGATAAGGAGCTTCTACCAACTTATAACTATCTTCATAAAAAGGATAAGGTCCAAACCAATGTTCGAACGCTTTCAGCATTTTTGGGACATCTTTAAATTGCACTTTGGCTGCTGCCAAATTATCTCTTAAAACATAGTAATTACAATCCAAGTTTCCTTTTTCTCCTTTGTATTTTTCGGAGAAATTTACATAATCACCAATATTGATATTCACTCCGTAATTATTAATCGGGTTGGAAACATACCAATTAAAAGTTTTTGAACCGTCTTTCTCCGTTTTGACACTTTGCAATCTTCCATTAGAAACATCAGTTAAATTTCGAGGAACATTTACGCTAATTAACATATTTTCGACTTCATCATACATATGATCTTTGCATGGCCACCAAACACTAGCGCCCAGACCTTGACATGAAGAAGCTATAAAATCTTTTCCGTTTTTATCTTTTTTCCAAGTAATTCCTCCATCCCAAGGTGGATTAACGGCTTCTTTTGGTTTTCCTCCAAAAGAAATCACAATCTCTTTTGTGTCCCCAACTTTTTGAGTAGTCGATAATTCAATGAAAAAAGCATTTCCTTCTCTCACAAATTTCTGTTCTTTACCATCTTGTGTTACTTTCAAAATCTGCATTGGTTCCTGCAAATCAATCTGCATTTTATTTGATTCTGCTAAAACAGTATAACGAACAGTGTTTGACCCACTAATAGTTTTTTCTGTCGGATTCACTTTTATATCCAAATGATAATATTTTAAATCCCACCAAGCTCTTTCTTTGGTGATAGATCCGCGCAAAGTGTCCTGATGTGTAAAAACGGTTTCGGACTTATTGAGAAGCCCTTGTGCATTGGCTGCAAAACCAAATAAAAAGACGATAAAAACGCCGCAAAAGTAGTTTTTCATTATATAGAGATTTGGAATAATTTGTATGTTTTTACAAGCTAAATATAGAACAAAAGTAAACATTCAATTGAAATTTAAATAATTTAATAATTCCCAATCAAATAATAAAATACAAAATTCATTATACTTCTCTATTTTAGCTTTTTAAAATTATTTGTGCTTTATGAAATCAAATCTGATTCTATGTTTTTTGTTTTTTTCATTTTGGCTAACAAGCTATTCTCAAGTCATACCAATTCATAAAATAAGTGAAAAAGTTAGTATTGATGGCGATTTGTCAGAATGGGAAATGTCATTTTTAGGACCATTTGTGATTCATAATTCAGGTGCAAAAGCAACTCAGCAAACCTTTGTTTCGTTTTCATGGGATGAGAAAAATCTTTACATAGCCTACCGTTCAGAAGATTCTAAAATTATAGGTTCTAATCAAGGACAAGATTCCCACATATATAAAACAGATGATTTAGTAGAAGTTTTTATAGATCCAGACGGAGATGGTCAGAATTATGTAGAAATTGGCGTAAATGCTTTTTCGACTAATTATGATTTATTGATTGAATGTATTTCTGCAAATTGTGGTGGATGGAAAACTTCAACAGCCTTCACAGTTATTGGAATGGAGACTGTCAGCAAAATAAATTCTGAAGGTTTTTCTACTGAAATAAAGATTCCATTTTCAAGTCTTGAAAGCATCAAAAATGGAAATTTTATCATACCTAAAATTGGTACAAAATGGAAAGGAAATGCTTTTCGGATTGATTATGGTATGAAAACAACTGAATATCTTTCTTTACAGCCTTATAGAAGTTCTAAATTTGGGTTTCATCAACCAAAAGAATTTGCTGATTTTGAATTTGTTGATTAAAAAATGATCGTTTTAATGAAACCTGAAGCCCTAGCCCTGACAGTAGCGGCATCCTTTTGTGCCGGGGTTCGGCACAAAAGATACAGCGTATGGCAGGATTAGCTCCTGATAAAAATATTATTTCTGACGTGCTTTTAAAACATTGACAACGTCATTTAATTGATACCCTTTGGCTTGCAATAAAATCAGGTAATGAAAAAGTAAATCAGCGCTTTCGTCTAAAAACAAATGATCGTTGTTGTCTTTGGCTTCAATAACTACTTCTACAGCCTCTTCTCCTACTTTTTGAGCAATTTTATTGATTCCTTTTTCGAATAATGACGCCACATAACTTTTCTCAGAATCGGCGTTGTCTCTACGAGATTTGATGGTTTTTTCTAAATTTGAAATAAAACCATATTCTTGATTATTAGGCTCTTGCCAACAAGTATCTGCACCAGTGTGACAAGTAGGACCTTCTGGTTTTGCCTGGATTAAAAGTGTATCTCCGTCACAGTCGTTTTTGATGCTTACTAAGTTTAAAAAGTTACCACTCTCCTCGCCTTTTGTCCAAAGTCTTTGTTTAGAGCGGCTGTAAAAGGTTACTTTTTGCGTTTCAATTGTTTTTTGAAGCGATTCTTCATTCATATATCCCAGCATTAGGACATTTTTTGTTTCCGAATCTTGAATAATGGCTGGAATTAATCCATGTGAGCTTTTGATATCGATGTTCATATTTTTAAGTATTAAGTAGGGAGTATTAAGTATGAAGTTGAATTGCAACTGGACTTAAATACGTACTTCTATATTGTTTTTTTTAAGTTCTTTTTTTAATGTTTTGATTTCAATTTCTTTGAAATGAAATACGCTTGCCGCCAATGCTGCGTCAGCTTTTCCTTCTACAAAAGTATCTACAAAATGTTGCATATTTCCAGCTCCACCCGAAGCAATAATTGGAATATTTACTAATTCGGATAATTTTGCCAAAGCTTCATTTGCAAATCCATTTTTGGTTCCATCATGATTCATTGAGGTAAAAAGGATTTCTCCCGCTCCTCTTTGTTCCACTTCTTGCGCCCAATCGAATAATTTAATTTCGGTTGGTACTTTTCCGCCTACCAAATGCACGATCCATTCTCCATCAATTTGTTTGGCATCAATCGCCACAACTACGCATTGTGAACCAAATTTGTTAGCCAAATCGTTGATCAACTGCGGGTTTTTAACCGCCGAAGAATTGATAGAAACTTTGTCAGCTCCGTTTTGCAATAAAACTTCAACATCTTCAACTGCCGAAATTCCACCTCCTACAGTAAATGGAATATTGATAGTTGCCGCTACTTTGCGAACCAAATCAACTAAGGTTCTTCTTCTTTCTTCGGTTGCCGAAATATCTAGAAAAACCAATTCATCCGCACCTTCATCTGAATAGATTTTGGCTAATTCCACAGGATCTCCAGCGTCACGCAAATCTACGAAATTAACGCCTTTTACGGTTCTTCCGTTTTTAATATCGAGGCAAGGGATTATTCTTTTTGTTAGCATTTTTTTAATGTGTCAATTTGAGAATTAGTCAATTAGATAATTACTTTGCAAAATCAGTAATTATCTAATTAATTAATTTTCTCATTATCTAATTATAAAATTCTCTAGTTGTTTCAACGAAATTCTTCCTTCGTAAATGGCTTTTCCGATAATGGTGCCTTCGCAACCTAATTCGGCTAATTTTGGTAATTCATCAAAGGTTGAAATTCCTCCTGAGGCAATTAATTTCAATCCTTTTGCCTGTTCTAAAATTTTGGCATACAAATCAAAACTTGGTCCTTCCAGCATTCCGTCTTTGGCAATATCCGTGCAAATTACGTACTGAATTCCTTTGTTTTGATAATCTTGGACAAATGGCACTAAATCTTCATCCGAATCTTCTAACCAACCCGATACGGCTACTTTTTCGTTATTGGCATCAGCTCCCAAAATAATTTTATCTGAACCATATTCAGCAATCCATTTTTCGAAAATAGATCTGTTTTTGACAGCAATACTTCCTCCTGTAATTTGGTTTGCACCTGATTCAAAAGCA
>NZ_DATIDY010000007.1:0-35848 GCF_035456085.1 Flavobacterium sp. | reverse complement strand
TAAGTTCTCTAATAATTGGATTGCTTTAGATTAATTGTAAGGACTAACTAAAAAACAGACATTATCATGGCACATTTTTCAGAACAAGTACAGATAACCATTGGGAGTTTTACTCAAAATGTTGTTTATTATGATTTGAAGCTATCCCAAAAAATGGCAGATCACCATCATTTTTCATTTGTTTGGCAATATACAGGAAAGGCAATAATAACTCCAGAAGAACAAGCAAAAGCATTAAAGAACTATCTGGGAGATGAAGTTATTTTTACTTTCAAGGGTCTTACAGGAATCCGATTGATGAGTAAAGGAATTATTACTGAATTGTCATCAATAGATCTTCACGGAAGCGCGGCTGGATTACATGTCTCAGGTATAAGTCATAGTATTTTTCTAGATGATATGAAAAAATCAAGAACTTATCTTGATCGCGGAATGGATGATATTGTATTGAGTATACTTTCTGAAGGTCCGGGAGAATTTTACCAAAGAGATTCTATTAAGTCAACCTATCTTAAGGTATTTGAATATATGCCGCAGTACAATGAAAGCAGTTTTGATTTTCTAAAAAGACTCGCTAAGCGTTATGGGCAATGGTTTTATTTTGATGGTATGCGTATGCAGTTTGGACAGACAAAAACCAGCAAAGTGAAACTCACTAACGGGGCTTCACTTCATAGTTTTAAAATACAGACCAATATGGCTTCCCATAAAATTTCGTTGACAGGATATGATTATAATAATGGGGGTATTATTCGCAATTCAGCCGCTAAAACCTCGACAGGCAGTAAAGATAATTTTTCATCTATTGTAGGTTACAATCAGGGAACAGTTACTAGTGCAGATTTAAGTACTGGTGCATATACCACAAATGCCCAAGACAAAGACGATATAGACCAAATGACAACACTGCAAACAGCTGCTAGTGATGCCAACAGCGTCTATTATAGCGGAATATCGTATTTTCCGTTAGGAGTTGGGCAAGTGTTTACAATAGTAAACCAAGCCGTAGAACACGAGTTAATAGCTATAGAAGTTATACATAATTCTCAAGTTTACGGAAATTATTCTTGTGAGTTCAAAGCTATTCCAGCCGATGTTGCAGCACCTCATTACACAGATGTGCACGCGTTCGCCAAAGCTGAAACCCAACCCGCTAAAGTAATAGACAATAATGACCCGGACGGTTTAGGAAGAGTTCAGGTTACATTCAACTGGGCCGGAGGCAGCACAAAAAGCGATTGGTTGCGACTTATCCAGCCTCATGCAGGAGCCGGAAAAGGATTTTATTTCATCCCAGAAGTTGATGAGGAAGTCCTCATAGGTTTTGAAGGCGGAAATGCTGAGAGACCCTATGTTATGGGAACTAACTACAACGGAAGCGAAAGTTCCGGATATGCGGATGGTGGCAATAATGTAAAAGCTATTCATACACGAAGCGGAACTAAAATCTTACTGAATGATGGTGAAGGAAGCGTTTTCATTGAAGACCCTAGCGGAAATACCTGGAAAATGGATGGCCAGGGCAATATTGAGGTGAATGCACCGAAGAATTTTACGTTGAATGCGGGGGAGAATGTAAGTATTACGGCAGGGAAAAATGTATCTGTAAGTGCTAGAGAGAATATTGATAATTCTGCAAGTAAAGATATTTCTCAAACTGCGGGTCACGATATTTCTCAAACTGCAGCTGGAAATTTTACTGAAAGTGCTGATAATAAAACGGAAATTATTGAACAAAAACATATTCGAAATTCATTGGAATCAACCCAATATGCAGACAAAATAACTGTTTTTAGTACAAAAGAAAATATGCTTTTGGAAAGTAGTCAAAAAACCGTTGAAGTGAATAGTGCGGAAAAATCAAGTATGTTTTAAACAATTAAAAATCTTTTTATGGCAATTAATAAAAGTGCAAAGAATTTATATATCACAATTGACAATAAATATTATAGTATTTCAAAAACATTTATTGAAACAGCTGAAAAAGTAGAAATAGTTGCGACTGAAGAAAATTTAACATTGAATTCGAATAAAAAAGTTCAAATGAAAGGTAATAAATCATAACAATATGGCAAATATAACGTTTGGAGAACCAAGGTTTATAAAACCAGAATTGAAAGTAAAAGAAGTAGAAAAAAAAGAACCCTATAAATGTACTCATTGTGATGAAGAAATAACTTTAGAACAAATAAAATATGTGATGACTGGGAAAATTGATGGAAAAATTACAGATGAAGCTAACATAAAAAAGGTATTAGAATTCCTAAATAAATACAGAACAAATTATAAATTAGATACATGTTTAAGAAAAGCTCACTTCATTGCTCAAGTAGGAGCAGAGTCAAAATTTAAAAGCACTTATGAGGGGAGTGTTTATCAATCTACTGGTCTTACAATTTTTAATTCAGACAAAATTGTAAGATTCAAAACTAATCAAGAAATAGATGAAACAGTTTTAGAATCATTAAAAGACAACTTAAATTCAATTTTTAAGTTAGTAGATAAAGACGATAAAATAATTACAAAAACAAACGATGAGCTAAAAACATTGCTAAAAACTCAAAAAATAATTATAGACGAAAAAGAGTTATATGGAAAATATATTGGAGAAAAAGACCCTAAAAACAGCAAATTAAAAATTGACAAATTAATAAAAGAAGTTTTCAAATCTGATAATAAAATAGATTACAGAATCTATTTGAAAATTCATCCAGCATTTGGTATTCCACTATTATCAAGAGCATATGCAAATAGAGGAGGAAATAAAGATGAATTAAGTAGAGACGGTTGGAAATTTAGAGGTAAGGGAATTAAACAGGTAACATTTAAAGACAACTATTCAAATTTTACTAAATTTAGAAAAAACAATCCGTTTCCAGATGACCCCAATGGAGATATTGATTTTACTGTGACTACAGATAATGATAAGTTAAAAGGAAATTTTGACAAACTAGCTGACGAAACAATATTTGGCGTACAATCTGCTATTTGGTATTGGATAGAAGGAAATGGCAGTGTATATAAGAATGGGGATTTGGACGATGTTAAAAAAGTTACCGTAGCAATAAATGGAGGATATAATGGTCTTGAAAACAGAGATGAATATATTAAACATGCTAGGCAAGATGATGGTTTAAAAGTCTTTAAACATTACAAACTTGAGCATGAAAATGGAACTAAAGAAGTAAAAGAAACAATAATTAAGAGATTAAAATTTTTATTAGAGACACGAAATCAGAAAGATTCAGCTACAAAGAAAATAGTTAATCTGAAGGACAGTAACGCGCAAATACTTTTAAATGAATTAGATGTAAAAGAAATAAAAAAAGAGGATAAAAAGTAAAACTAAATATTAATAAAATAAATAAAAATGAAATCAAATTTAATATACTCACTAATATTCATTTTTTTTAATTTAAATTGTTGTTTAAGTCAAGTAAGCAAAAAGAAAGTTGTACCCATTAAAATTCATTCTATAATCGATTCTACTTACTGTAATAGCAATACTGAAAAATATTATTTTGAGTTCCCTGACATATTTAATAAAAATGAAATTAATTTTTTCAATAATTCTATAACTATTGATTATTTAAATTATTTGGATATTGAAAAAAAAAGTATAAAACCAAGAGATCTAATAAGGATGGCTATTGTCATACGAAAAAAAGAGTGTAACGATAATAATAATTTTAGTGGATTAATTGGATCAGATTACAAGATTACATTTAACAATTCAAATATATTAAGTATTAGTATGGATTATGAATCACTTGCAGGAAATATAAATATTGATTCTTACTATTATAATTTTGATGTTCCAAATAAAAAACTACTTGTATTTACAGATATTATCAAAGAAAATAAAACAAACGAATTGTTAAAAAAATGCAATCAAATATTAAAAAACAGATTAGATGAACTATATAAAGAGAATAAAAACGAATTAGCAACTTCTGAAATATATCAATCATTAATTCGTTCTAGTAGTTTATTCAAAAAAGAAAATTTGAATACATTTTCAATTCAAAAAAATGGGATTGAATATATTTTTAATTATGGATTTCCAAATGGAATGTTTCCAATAGATAACAACATATTCATTTCATACGATGATTTAAAAATGATATTAAAAGAAGATTTTAAAAAGAAAATAGATATCTATTAATTTTATCACAAACAATTCCCCGACTTGTGCCCGTCTGTGACGAGTACCTACTTAAATCTTAATATAAATCAGAGCGTTTACAATGTGCGTAACTAAAACTGAAGTAACTTTACTAGTGAACTTCTATTTTTTAAGAGTCGCGTTGCAAAGGTTTTACTTAGCGAATATAAGTAAGAAGGTACTCGTCACAGACGAGTACTAGATAAGAGAATCGTGGGGTATTTTTGGAGAGTAGAAGAAGGGATAAAAAAAAGTGGTTGAGGAGCAAATTAAAAATAGCATAAAAGGCAAAAAAGTAAATAAAATTGTTTTTGATGTTTTTGGTTTTAGTCGAGGAGCAGCAGCTGCAAGACATTTTTGTAATGAAGTGAAAGAAAAAGCAAAAATTCAAGCAAAAAGGATAAGAGATCCATATGATCCAAAAGGCATTATTTTATCTCCTACAGAAACAGAAGTGGTAAAACATGCAGGAGGTTATTTGGGCAGTATGCTTGCAAAAAAACAACATCAAACCAGCAGCAGAAACTTATAATATTGAGATTCGTTTTTTAGGTGTTTTTGATACTGTCGTTTCTGATATGGTTGTAAAAGACAACTTGGGCTACAAGGCTTCAGCTATATTCGGCTTACTACCGGCAATTTTTCAGCTAAGTTTGGATAAGATAAAGACCAATATTTCGGGTTTAGGCATACGATCAGCTTTCCATATAGTTGCTAATGATGAATGGAGAGAAAATTTTGCTACTACACCTACGGAAGAAGGTTATACAGTAAAACTTATAGGGGCACATTCAGATATAGGAGGAGGATATGCAGAATTGGATAAATATGAACCTGTGATAGATTATTTTGATTTAGAAGTCAATGATAAAATGACTATGGCAGAAAAAGAAAAAGTAAGACAATTTTATATTAATAACCATTTCTGTCAAGAAGATGAAATTAAATTTATAAATACTTATGATCATTATGAAAAAACTTTTCTTATAGGCAAACTCTATGATCTATATCCAATATATGGTGGTTATCCAATATACAGTAAAAAGGAAGTTAGAACAGCCTCTGATTTTTACCATGACAATAATGCACCACAAATATATGATCCTAAAGTAGGACCACTTATTATGGACAAAAAATCAGATCATTTCGTAATTAAAGATTCCAGATACATTAGCAACAAATACAGTCTTGTACCCATGAATATGATGCTTGAAAAAGCAATTGAAAATAAAGTCCCTTTTTATAAAACTTTTGATGAAGCAAAAAATGCTAAACATAAGGAAGAATATGATTTTTCTTCAGAAAAAATACTTGTAGAATATTTAGACATCATGAAACAAGTAATAAAAGAAAAAAAAGGTGGCACATATCAACTATCTAGTGAGATGTTTGTTACTTTAAGAAACAAATACGCACATCTTTCGGCTAATTATGGTGGTTTAAAAAATGATTTTCTGGATATTAAAACAGGAGACCACCATATACTAAGTAGTGTAGGTTTTGTAAACCAGCCTGTGAAATACAAGATAGAAGGAGATACAGCAAATTATAAAAGAGAAATATATGCAAATAAATAAAATAAGTTTTTTTTTGTTTTTTTTTGGATTACTTTTTTCTTGTCAACCTAAAGATAAGTTTGATTGGGAAATTGGACTTTCCGCTCCTAAATATTATTCAAGTATTCCATCTGTAAGTTTTTATAATAAAGGAAAAATAGTTCACAATGTTTCAACTGATTTCGGAATAGATCCGGGATGGGGAGAAACTTCCGGAGGGTATGCTAGCGGAAGCGAACCAGACGAAATACCTGACAGCCTAGTTGTAAATTGGGATTGTGGCGTTGATATGGTTAGTTATGAATTAAAAACAAAACTACCACGAGAAAAAATGTTGCAATTATTTCAAAATCCTGTCACTGATATTGAAGGTATCGTTCGTCCTTACAGTTTAATAATTGTAGGAACTGCTCCTGGTGGCAATGTAACGGTTTGGATGCGGGCAATAAGCGTATTAACAGAAATAGCCAAATTTAAAGCAAAAGAAATAAAAAAGAATAATCCATACGACAAGGATAGGGTTACTCTATGGACGTCTACTGGAGAGTCTGCAAAAGAAAATTTAATTTATTTAAACCTGCACGGAATTCCTTATTCAGTTTGGCAAAAAGGGGAAAAAGAATACGATTACGATATTGGTTTTACAAGTGAAGGTGAGGATATAAAGAATCTGATCATAACTTCATTTACAAAAGAAGGCAGTTGGTATCAGTCATTTACCGGAAAAGAAAGCGAATCAACAGTTGAGTTATTTAAATGGGATGATTTTAAATATATAGAAAACAATAACCTCGTTAAGAAAGTTAAACTACCAGTTCAATTAAGCATTAGTTGGAGAAACACATCTGATGACATAGTATTGAATGGAGAAGTTTTAATGCCTCAAAATCTAGAAAAATTAATGACGGAATCATACCTAGATAGTATAACTGGTAAATTAGAATATTTTAATAGAATAATTATTGGAGCCTATAAAGGAGGAGGGAGAGGAGTCGTTTGGCTTACAGGTAAAAATAAAAAGACAAAATTGTTAGAATTTATTTTAGATGACGTTGAGAATAAAAATATAAAAAATCATATGTTATATTCTCTTCCCAAAGGATTCAGGTTTCCAAAATGGGAAGGCAGAGAAAAACTAATACCGCCAGATGTTGAATTCTGGCAAGAGAAATAATAGTTAGAAAGTAAAAATAGGGTAATGGGTAACAATATAATAAATAAAATAAACAAAATTTTAGATTTACCGAGAGTATCTTTTTTTTTAATTTTTAGTATAACGATTTTATCTGCAATTATGTTTACAGACCAATATGGGTCTTTTACTACAGAATCATTTCTATTAAGCTCACACTATTTATTGGTGCCATTAGCTATACTATATATTATATCTGGTGTAGTAATCAAGATAGATCTGTATCGAGTTCTTTACTTCATAATTGGGGTCAATTTATTAGTTGTGTCAGCATTAATATTTGGTTTAATGGTTTTTGCCAGTTTATTTAAATCGGGAGAATAAATTATGACTAGATATTTAAATTATTCATTATCGCTTATCCTTTTTCTGCTATTATTAAAATATGTGATAGGTTTTGTTAATAAGAAAATAGACTTAATCGACAATTATAAGTGGGTATTAATAGTCTCATGCCCTAAATTTTATCCTGCTGACAACTATCAGGTTTCTCTTTTAAACAAAAAGGAAAAAGGATATACTTTTGTTAATTCTGAAAATATAGAAGAATGGGGAGGTTTATCTACAGATATTGATAGCCAGACAGGCTATAAATATGTTCCGGATAGCTTAATCGTTAGTTGGAATTGTAGGATAGACATGTTGAGTTATGAATTAAAAACTAAGCTACCATACGAAAAAATGCAGCAGTTTTTTGAAAACCCGATCAAAAAAGATGATACATCTATAATCTCATATAATAAAATTGTTGTTGGGATGGCTCCTGGAGGAAATGTAACTGTTTGGATGCGTGCACAAAATATTTTAACAGTAATTGCAAAATTTAAAGCAGAAAATAAAGGAATATGGAAAGAAAATGACGTAGAATTTAATTCTCACCGCGATGAAATTAAAAACAATAAAGAATTTGCTAATACCGAATTTAACATCTTTCATTATCTACATGGAATTCCTTATTCAGTATGGGAAAAAGGAGAAAAAGAATATGATTATGACGTGGGGTTTACCAGTGAAGATGAAAGTTCAAAAATTAGTATATTAACTTTCTATACAAAATCAGGAGTCATTTTTCAACCAGATACATTTTCTGGATCTCCTTTTACAATAGATAAATCAAGTTGGAATTTGTCGAATTTTAATCCTAACAATAATAAGGTGAAAAAAAATCCTTTACCCATTATGATGCAGGTAGAAATAGAGAATTTAAAAAATCCTAAATTATATCATGCAACTTCGGTGGTTTTACCAAATGATTTTGAAAAATTATATAAACAGCAATACTTAGATTCCATAACTGGTAAAAAAGAAAATTTCGATAGAATTATTATAGGAATTAAATCAGGTGAAAATATTGGATTAGTATGGTTAGAAGGCAAGAATAAAAGAATAAAGGTAATGGAATTCAAATGTTTTATACCTAAAATGAATGGTACAACTTATGAAAGTGGTGGATATTCCCTTCCAAAAGGATTCAACTTTCCAAAATGGGAAGGCAGAGAAAAATTAATACAGCCAGATATTGAGTTTTGGCAAGAGAAATAAATAAGAAATATATGCAAACAAATAAAATAAGTTTTTTTCTGTTTTTTTTGGATTGCTTTTTTCCTGCCAGCCAAAAGAAAAATTTGATTAGCTGCTAGGCCTTTCCGCACCTAAATATTTTCGTGAAATTATCTTTTAGATAATGACTTCAATAGAGAGTTTAAAGAAATTGTCTGTAGACTACATGGTTGATAATAAATATGATTTTTCGTCTATTTATATTTATGGGGAAACAAAAGATTTAAAACACATCTTAAGTACTGTAAAACTTTTGTTGATATAACAATTTTTGTAAAAAAAAGTTGCTTAATTCGATATGTAGTCTTTAATTTACATATTTAACTTTTAATAACAATCAAACAGATAATGAGACAAGAGCGAATAAAAGACAGAGTGTTAAAAAGAGCTGCAAGATCATGGGGCTTTTCAGATGTGGAGATGGAAACATCTTTTGATCCAGTAGTTTCAATGATGCTTAATGCATTGTCTTACGAATTAGAAAAAGTAGCCCATGAACTTGAGGATTCTAAAACCCGAATTGTGGAGAGAGTTTTAGAAATTATGTTTCCCGAGGTTACATCTGGGACAAAACCTTCCAGAGCCATCATGCATGCTTCTCCAATTGATAATAATATGAAAATTTCCCTGCAAAACCAAATGATGGTTAAAAGGAGAATCCATAATATTTATAATCCATTGGCACCAATTAGCAAAGAAATTGTTCTTTCGCCTACATTGGAAGTTAAATTGTCTTCTGCTGAAATAAAATATATTGCTTACGAGAGAAATCTCTATGAAATTTCAAATCTATTTTATAAAGATACTGTTAGAGATTATAGACATTCTGTGCCTTCAGGGGAAGTTTTTTTAGGTATTGAATTAAAAAATACCAATACATTGGAACTGGAAGATTTAATGTTATACATCGACATTAAAAACACACACCAGAAAGAAATGTTTCATTACTATTTAAAGCAAATGAAATGTGTTCATGACGATATTCAAATTACAGTGCAAGAAGGATACAATGTTGCAGTAAACGATATTGATATAGAGAGTATTATCAATCGTAATTATACGCATCTTAGTGAAGTTATGCAGGAAGTAAATGAATTTTATTTTGATAATTTTTATACATTAAAAGGAACATTAAGGCACAAACCAATTAAAGAATATAGCTCAGAATACAAACATTTTTATGAAATAACAAATAGTAATGACAATCCCATTATTTGGATAAAATTAATCTTTCCAGAATCGTTAATTCCTCAAATATTAGATAATGTATCTTTTACTGCAAATTGCTTTCCAGTTATCAATAAAAAAAGGCATACTATCAATAAAACCTTAGGGAATTTTTTATCATATGTTGCTCTTGAAACTGACAATAATATTTTTCTGGATGTCGATACTGTGGTTGATGGATACAATAATCATTACGAAATAAAGGAATATAAAGAAGGTTTCTTAGAAGAAGGAAATGCAGTATTGCGAACCGGAGGAGTTTCCAGATTTGATTCAAGAAGTGCCTCTGAATTACTTCAAAATGTATTGGATTTATTGAAAGATGAGAGTTCTTCTTTTGCAGGTTTGGGTAAAGATTTCATGAATAGTTCATTGGTTGAAATCAACCAGTTGTTAGCTTCTGTTGAACAACAAGCCAAAGAAAGTAATTTTTCAAAAAACAATGATCCTTATTTAATGATTAAACCTAAAATTGACGAATCTATCGGAAAATCATTTGCCATAAATTATTGGTCAACTTGTGCAGAAGAAGGGAATGACATCAAAGCCGGAACTGTATTAGAATCCAATGATGATTTGTTTTTTGTGAGTAAAGAAACAGTATTGGTTACTAATACCGTTGGTGGAAAAAACAAACAAAATAACAAAGACCGCATATTGAGCTACCGCAATGCTTTACTGACACGTGGAAGAATCGTAACCTTTGCTGATATAAAGGCTTTTGGATTTAACCATTTTAAGAGTTGTATAACCGATATTAAAATAGAAAAAGGAACTCGAAAAGAAATGGCAGTAAAAGCGGGTTTTAGCCGAACAGTAGATATATATTTAAAAATAAATTCGGTTGAAAAAGAGTATTTGTCAGGTACAGAATGGGATTATTTATGTGAAAGCTTCATGAAAAATCTAAAGAGCAAATCTTCAAATGTATTTCCCTATCGGTTGTTTATTGAAGATTAATTTTTAATAAAAATATTAATTAAAAATTGCATTCCTCAATCAAAATAAATTGATAAAACTCATAATCAACCACATTAATAATTTCTTATACAATTCAGAAAAATTACCAATTCACTAAAAGTATTTTTTACTTTTAAAGATGTAAAAAAATGACTTATTTTTACAGTAAAATAATTTAAAAATAAAAGAATGGATTGGATAACCGCTAGAGAATTTGAAGATATAACTTATAAAAAATGCAATGGTGTTGCGAGAATAGCATTTAACAGACCTGATGTACGCAACGCTTTTAGACCAAAAACAACTTCTGAATTATACCAAGCTTTTTATGATGCTCAGGAAGATACCTCAATTGGTGTGGTTTTGTTGTCTGCAGAAGGACCATCTTCAAAAGATGGAGTATATTCTTTTTGTAGTGGAGGTGATCAAAATGCCCGTGGACATCAAGGATATGTTGGGGAAGATGGACAACACCGATTGAATATTCTGGAAGTACAGCGCTTAATTCGTTTTATGCCAAAAGTTGTGATTGCAGTAGTTCCGGGTTGGGCTGTTGGTGGTGGACATAGTTTACATGTGGTTTGCGATATGACTTTAGCAAGCAAAGAACACGCTATTTTTAAACAAACTGATGCTGATGTTACCAGCTTTGATGGTGGATATGGATCAGCATATTTAGCAAAAATGGTGGGGCAGAAAAAAGCACGTGAAATTTTCTTTTTAGGTAGAAATTATTCAGCTCAAGATGCTTTTGAAATGGGAATGGTAAATGCAGTTATTCCGCACGCTGAACTAGAGGATACTGCATATGAGTGGGCTCAGGAAATTTTGGCAAAATCTCCAACTTCTATCAAAATGTTGAAATTCGCAATGAATCTTACAGACGACGGAATGGTGGGGCAACAAGTTTTTGCAGGTGAAGCTACCAGATTAGCATATATGACCGAAGAAGCTAAAGAAGGTAGAAATGCATTCCTTGAAAAGCGTAAACCTAATTTTGAAAAGAAATGGTTGCCATAGGAATTTGAATTGTTCAACATTGAAATTATAAAACTGGGGTTTAAAGTATGAGGTAATACTCTAACTTTAAACCTCAAACTTTAAAAATACAATTAATGGAAGATTTTATTAATGAAACCATAGACACTACCAAACTTCCTAAATTTGAAGAAATACAATTTTCGAGTTTGCATACTGATTATTGGAAAGTAAAACTGCTTAATTTAGCTGTATTTTTTACGATTCTCGGAATAGCAGCAGGAATTGTACTGTATTTAAACGAGGATTTTTTACCGTTTATTTGGGAATTAAGCATTTTGTATATTGTCTTGTTGATAGTAATTCTTTTATTATCAAGAATAAGTTTTAAAAAAATGGGATTTGCATTTCGTAATCATGATGTATTATTCAGACACGGAATCATTGCAACCAATACCCTCGTGATTCCTTACAACAGAGTGCAACATGTAGCTCTTCATGAAGGATTATTTTCTCGTTTTTTTGGTTTAGCAAAGGTTGAAATTTACACCGCTGGCGGGAGTTCTAGTGATATTCATATCCCTGGAATTGCCAAAGAACAAGCCGAAAATATTAAGCAATTGTTGATGGGCAAAATTCAAAAACAATTATAATGAATCAGGATTTCAATCAGCCTCAGAGACAGTCTATTGTTGGGATTCTTGTAATGTTTGCATATTCATTTCAAGGATATGCCAAAGCTTTTTGGCCTCTTTTAGTGATTTGGCTTTTTAAATTTAATGAAATTAATAAAATATATTTCTTTGGCGGAATTCTATTAGTTTTAGGAGGAATTGGAATTATTTCGTATCTAAAATATCTGAATTTTACTTTTTACATTGATCAAGAGAATGATGAGTTTATTATAACTGAAGGTATTTTCAATAAAACCAAAACAACCATTCAGCTAGATAAAATTCAACAAGTCAATATTAACCAATCTTTAATTCAACGATTGGTAGGTGTTTATGAATTGGCCGTTGATACTGCTGGTTCCAATAAAAAAGAGGCTGATATCAAAGCAATTTCACATGATTTGGCATTAAGTTTAAAGGCTCATTTATTATTGAATGAAAGAAAAAAAACAATTGATAACAATGAGATTGGATCTTCAATAGATGTTTTAAATGAAAGAAAAATTGTTGAAGAAACACATTTCATAAAAATCAGTTTTTTGAGCCTGTTAAAAATTGGAATTACTTCAAATTACGTAAAAAGCTTTTTTATAATACTGGCTTTTTTTATTTCTCTTTTCGACCATATCAAACAATTTACCGGCAGAGACATTCTACATGATGAAAAAATTGAAAATTATGTAGACAAGAGCCACATATTTAGAATTTTGCTGCTGCTATTTATTATTTTCTTTACAATTGTTATTATTGTAAACTTAGTTAAAACGATTTTTAAATATTTTGATTATAAAATTGCCCGACAAAAAGGATCTTTGTTACTTTCTTATGGATTATTAAATACCAAAAGCACTATTTTGAAACCTGAAAAGGTGCAGGTTACCAGTATTACCCAAAACTTTTTTCAGAAAAAAATGAACGTATTGGGACTTAAAATATCTCAGGCAACAGGGGGTGAAAATGAAGATCATAAACTTGCAATAGAAATTCCGGGTTGTAATGATTTTGAAAAAGATGAAATTTTAAAACTTATTTTTCAAATGATTCCTGAAAAAGGTATAATGCTAAAACCTAATTTTAGAAAACTTGGATTTTCATTATTCCTCTCCATTGGATTACCATTGATAGCCTATTATTTTGTTAGAAATTTGATAATGGATCAATTTCCAATGATGGATTACTTTGTGTCGTTTTTTGTTGTTTTTATAGCGGTAATTCAGTTCTTTTTATTCAAAAATAATCGACTTTATATCCATGACAACTTTATAATCCTTCAAAGCGGTGCTTGGGATGTTACGAATAGAATAATCAAACCAAGTAAAATTCAGGCAATTACTACTTCACAGCTCTTTTGGCATAAAAATATAAACATTGGTTCATTAACTTTACATACTGCTGGTGGAAATATTAGTTTTCAATTAGGTAATTTTGCAGCAATAAAACAATACATCAATCTCTGGCTATATCGTATGGAGACTTCAGATAGTAATTGGATGTAGAACAAACAATTTGAGGCTATTTAATTTCTTTAATTATAAAACTTTTTAAAATATTATAACAAATAAATACAAAAAATGAAACACTGGATTGAAGCAGCAAGATTAAGAACATTACCATTGTCCGTTTCTGGAATAATCGTCGGAAGTATGTATGCATTAGCACATCCTACCGATAATGTACTTACACCAACAGAGGTTTTCAATTGGGAGATTTTTGCTTTCGCATTATTAACAACTTTAGGATTACAGGTGCTTTCTAATTTTGCCAACGATTATGGCGACGGAATCAAAGGCACTGACAACGAGGATAGAGTAGGTCCAAAACGCGCTATACAAAGTGGAGTAATAACCCCACAGGCTATGAAAAAAGCTTTAGTGATCACTTCAATATTAACTTTGGCTTCGGCAGTATTTCTTATTTATGTGGCTTTTGGCAAAAGTAATCTTGTGTATTCACTGTTTTATTTAGTATTAGGTATTATGGCTATAATTTCTGCTATTCGTTATACAGTAGGAAAATCAGCTTACGGCTATCGTGGATATGGAGATGTTTTTGTCTTCGTTTTCTTTGGGTTGGTCAGTACTTTGGGAGTAAACTTTTTGTATTCAAAACAATTGGATCTTGTACTTATATTGCCTGCAGTCGCGATAGGATTATTGAGTGTTGGAGTTTTGAATTTAAATAATATGCGCGATCAAGCTTCGGATACCAAATCAGGAAAGAATACATTGGTTGTAAAAATGGGTGCTGAAAATGCTAAAAAATACCATTTCTTTTTAATCATTGGAGCAATGGTATCTGTAGTGGTCTTTGCAATACTGAATAACTTTCATTTCGATCAATACTTGTTTTTATTGGCATATATCCCGCTAACAAAACATTTAATCACTGTGTCCAAAAACGAAAACCCAAAATTGCTTGATCCTGAATTAAAAAAAGTGGCATTAAGCACATTTTTACTAAGTATATTGTTGTCTATTTGTATGATTTCATTAATTTCTGATATAATTGTAAACGTTTTCCTTGGAGGAAGATAGTCTAAAATCAATTTTAAAATTATCATTAAAGTCTAACAATCATAAATTCAAAAGATGAAAATAACATTCTACGGTCACGCTTCTTTGGGAATTGAAGTGAGTGGCAAAAATATTATTGTTGACCCTTATATTTCGGCAAATCCAAAAGCTTCTCATATTGATATCAATACGTTAAAAGCCGATTTTATTCTCTTGACTCATGCGCACGGCGATCATATTCTAGATGTCGAAGCTATCGCCAAAAGAACCAATGCGGTAATTGTTTCTAATGCCGAAATCGCCAGTTATTATGGTCAAAAAGGTTTTCAATCGCATCCTATGAATCACGGTGGAAGCTGGAATTTTGATTTTGGAAAATTAAAATATGTAAATGCAATTCACTCAAGTTCTTTCCCGGACGGCAGTAATGGTGGTAATCCAGGTGGTTTTGTAATCGAAGGAGAGCATAAGAACATTTACATTGCCGGCGACACTGCTCTTACAATGGACATGAAATTGATTCCAATGCGAACAAAACTGGATTTGGCAGTTCTTCCTATTGGTGACAATTTCACTATGGATGTTGAAGATGCTATAATTGCTTCTGATTTTGTAGAATGCGATAAAGTTCTCGGAATTCATTACGATACATTCGGATATATAGAAATCAATCATGAAAAAGCTATTAAAAAATTCTTTGATAAAGGAAAAGATTTAATGTTGCTAGAAATAGGCGATTTTATTGAATTATAATAAGGAAAATCAGGAACTTAATCCTGTTATCCATTACAATCTTGCTGGCTGAACCCTAGCCCAGCCAGCAAGGATTTCCACTGCACACGAGCGAAGCGAACTGGCAAAGCAATCAGGGCTAGGGTTTTAGGAATTTTAAAATCATTTTTTTAAATAAGATCATATTTAATAATGACAAAACATTTACTTTTAGTTACAACACTACTATTTTCTACAATTATATTCGCACAACAACAAGACGGATATTGGGATAAAGAGCGATCAACTACTAAAGAAATTAAGGTTTCTGCACGTGACCGAATAATCATCAAAACCGAAGATTTACCAATTGGCACTACCGAAATAGTCTACAGGATCACTCTTTTAGACGAAAATCAACAACTAGCTAGTAGTTTGGTTTCTGTTTTGAAATCCATTCCTGACCCAACAGGAATTAGTCAGGGATCAGCTGGTGCGGTTTTTGTTTTGTCAAAAATTTCAGGAGATGACAAATGTACTTATGCTGTCTTTTCTAAAGAAGATTTGGCTACAAAATATAAAGATTCTGGTAAAACCCTTGAATCTTGTGTAATACAAGATACTCCAGTCAGCAAAGACGCCAAACGCCTTTCTGTAGATAAAATAAGCTGTTTCAGTAGTAATACAACTGCTTTGTGGTTTGGTTTTGAAAGCAAAAACTGGATAATGAATCAAAAAATTATCCTCGAAGTCGTGCCTTGGGTAGATAAAAAATTAAGTCGCGGATGGACTGTCGAGAATAGGAAATCAATAATTGATCAGTGTAAAACTTCTAATTTGGCCCAAAAAATGAGTAACTCTGATAGTTTTTGTGTTTGTATATTGGATAAAGTTCAAGCCAAATATAAATTCAAAGAATTTCAGAACTTATTGCCGATGGAACGTTCCAAAGTTTTTAAAGATGCTGGAGATATTTGTTTAAATGAAACAAACGCTTCTCCTGCCATTACTGCTGATTTACGCAAAGAAGCAGCTGTTTTAATTAAAAATGGTAAATATGGAGCAGCAATTGAAAAACTATCAGTGATTATTAATAACGGCAAAGCTACAGTTATGGATTACAATAACATTGGCAGTTGTTATCTTTTGACAAAACAATACGGGAAAGCTTTAAAGTATTTGCAAGATGGAGAAAAACTGGACAATACCGAATTATTGATTCAATTGAATTTGGCCCATGCATATTTACTAAACGACAATTACAAAGAAGCTAAAAAAATCTATAATAAATACAAGAATCAAAACGTAACTGATAGTGTAAGTTGGGTTCAAAAAACGGAACAAGATTTCAAATCTTTTGATAAAAATGGGATTCAAAATGAGGATTTTGAACGTGTTTTAAAATTGTATAAAGAATAATTTTGACAGAAGTAAACGATTATCAATTTACAACTCCATTATTTATAATTAAATGAAAGCGACTTATCATAAATACATTTTAAATTTTAAACGTCCTTCCGGAACATCTCGGGGTGTAATGACCGAAAAGGAAACTTGGTTTATTATACTAGAAGATGAAGGAAGAAAAGGAATAGGTGAGTGCGGAATTTTGAGAGGATTAAGTGCTGATGATCGATTAGATTATGAAGAAAAATTACAATGGACGTGTTCTAATATTCATTTGGGGAAAGACAAACTTTGGGATGAATTATTAGAATTTCCATCAATTCAATTTGGGGTCGAAATGGCTTTTTTATCTTTAGAAAGTGAAAATCCTTTTTTACTTTTTCCTTCTGATTTTACCAACGGAAACAAATCAATTGAAATAAATGGTTTAGTTTGGATGGGAGAAGAAGGCTTTATGAAGCAACAAATTGAAGAGAAATTAGCTGCTGGTTTTCGTTGCATAAAACTCAAAATTGGAGCTATAGATTTTAATAAAGAGTTGCAATTATTGCGTTTTATACGACAACATTTTACTGCTAATCAAATAGAAATTAGGGTTGATGCAAATGGCGCTTTTAGCTCTAATGAAGCTTTATATAAATTAAATCAGTTATCTGAATTTCAACTACATAGCATTGAGCAGCCAATTCAAAAAGAACATACTGACACTATGTCAGAGCTATGTAAAAACACTCCATTTCCTATAGCTTTGGATGAAGAACTAATCGGTGTGTTTACATTTGAAGAAAAAGAAAATTTACTGCTTAAAATCAAACCGCAATACATTATTTTGAAGCCAAGTTTTGTAGGAGGATTTAAAGGAACAAAAGAGTGGATAGCTTTGGCCAAAAAATATAATATTGGTTGGTGGATAACTTCAGCATTGGAAAGTAACATCGGACTAAATGCAATTTCTCAATGGACTTTTACACTCAACAATCAAATGCCTCAGGGATTAGGTACAGGAGCTTTATACACTAACAATTTTGATTGCCCTTTATATGTTTCAAAAGGACAGTTATGGTACAACACCAATTTAAATTGGGATTTTAATATTGATACATTTTTTATCAAATAAATTAACTGAAATATTTTTTAAACTTCTTTTTTATAGTTAATCAAATGCATCATTGCTTTCAATAAAGTTTTATAATTTATTTTAACAAAAATTAATTTATAAACACATACAATTTTGAAAGAATTTATCTTTATTTTTGAAAAAAAATATTTTAAATTCTTTACTATGAAAATTACCAGAATATGCAGTTTTTTTATAATACTGTGTTTGTCGGCTTCACTTTATGCACAACTTCCAGAACAAATACAATGGAAACATTTACAAAAGGATTATTCAGCTGATAGTACTAAACTTGTACTTACTTTAAACGGGAAACCTTTGCAAGGAAAATATAAAATACCTTTAGATAACGGTAGTTTTGCATTATATGATATTAAAAAGGGTGTTATAACTGGAGAAGCCTTTTGGTATAGCAGTTCTGAAATTTTAGAATGCAAACTAAATTATAAAAATGGCGTTCGTAATGGTTTAAAGGAAAATTTTGATAGTGATGGAAACATTTGGCTTCGACAAGAATATAAAGACGGTAAACTGAACGGTGCAAACGAAATGTATAGCAATGGTAAGATTGTATCTAAAACTATCTATAAAGATGGTAAGAAAGATGGTTTGTCATCGAGTTATACGAATGGTCAACTAATTTCGGAGACGACTTATAAAAACAACTTAAGGAATGGTATATCACGAACATATTTTAATGGTGTATTGATATCTGAAAATAATTATTTAGATGATTTGCAAGACGGAGTCTCTACATCATACAATATGAATAAAAAGGGTATGGATGCTACTTATCAAAAAGGAAAAAAGAATGGAGTCTCGCATATGTATAAACCCGATGGGACTGTGCTCTTTGAAAATTATTTTTTGTTGGGAGAAAAAGTTTCAAAAGAAGAATTTTTGAAACATCAGGCTAATTAATATTAAAAAAGGCTCAAAACGTTTACGAACATTTTGAGCCTTTTTTATAAAAATTTAAATTTGATAAATTTGAGGAGCTATATTTTAATAAGGTAAAACCTTTTCGTTTTTTACTTCTTCTAAAAGTTCTGCCATTGCTAAATAAAAGGCACTTCCTCCGCAAATAACTCCGATGGCACCTGCCACTGGTGCTAATGCTTCAATTTCAGTGATTTTTTCTGTAGCCAAAACGAAAAATAAAATAGTTAATGATAGAAACACAAATTGCTGTACTTTACTGCCTCCCCAAGTTCCCCACCACATAAAGGCAGTGAAAATTCCCCAAAGAGCTAAATAGCAACCAAAAAATGCTGCTGGAGTTTTTCCGGCCATTTCAAATCCTGTATTTGGAAAAAGCCAAATCCCAACCAACGAAATCCAAAAAAATCCATAAGAAGTAAAAGCAGTTCCGGCAAATGTTTTTCCGTTTTTAAAGGATAATATTCCTGCAATGACCTGAGCCAAACCTCCATAAAATATACCCATTGATATAATTACAGCACTCACAGGAAAAAATCCAAGATTATGAATGTTTAATAAGATTGTGGTCATTCCAAAACCAAGAAGACCTAAAGGAGCAGGATTTGCTAATTTGTTTTCCATTTTTTTAATTTTTAGCGGTTATTAAATTCTAATATTATGTTATAATATATTAGCCGTAATTACAAAAATAACATTTTTTGAAATTAAAAATTTCATTTGTGTAAAAAATACAACTATTTTTTTAAGCATCTAAATCTAAACCGAAAGTTGTTCTTAATAATTCAATATTGGGATTGATTTCCAAAAAGCGATTATATCGATCCTGGTCAGTAAAACTTCTCTTGATTTCTATACTTTCATTTACATTAACTTCAATTGTGATGTCATGATTGTGTAAATGACCGCGTAAATATCCTAAAAGACCAATCATTTCTTTTTCAAAATCAAGTTTTGAACCTTCATTTGGTAATTCAAAAGTGATTTTGGTGCCATCTAATTTTGGATCATTGATTAACAGTAAAGATTCCATGATTTTGAACCCTTTGCTTCCTAATCGTTCGGCGTATTTGGTCCAATACAAAAGCATTTGGGTTTCTGTAAATGTTTCAGTTGGGAGTACTGCATTATTATCCTCTTTTACAAAACCTTTTAAACTTTCTTCTAAATTCTTTTTGGCGCGAATACTTGAAAGTGATAAAGCCGAAAATTTGGTTTCGTTTCCTGGTGTTGTTGGAGTTACAGGATTTTGAATTTGTGGTTTTTCAATTACTGGAACATATGGTTTTACAGTTTCAGTGGTTTCTGCTTTTGCTTCAGTGACTTTATTATCTGCTTTAGTTGCAACATCTTCTTTTTTAGATACTTCAACTATTGAATAATCTGTTTTTCTAAAATAAGTAGGAGGGATTATAAATTGCTCAACTTTTTTTTTTCTCCATCATAAGTGATAGAGGCAAGTTGCATCAAACAAAGTTCTACAAGTAATCGCTGATTTTGACTTGATTTATATTTTAAATCACAATCATTGGCAATTTCGATTCCTTTTAATAAAAAATCCTGACTGCATTTCTGTGCTTGAATACCATACATTTTTTGTGCTTGTTCACCAACTTCGAGTAATGTAAGTGTTGAAGGTGTTTTGCTTACTAACAAATCTCTGAAATGACTCGCTAAACCTGAAACAAAATGATGGGCATCAAATCCTTTGGCAAGAATATCGTTGAAAGCCATTAATAAATCTGGAATTTTATTTTCCAGAATTAAATCGGTAATATTTACATAGGTTTCGTAATCCAAAACATTTAAGTTTTCGGTTACAGCCTGACGTGTTAAATTATTTCCGCAAAAAGATACGACTCTGTCAAAAATAGACAAAGCATCACGCATTGCGCCATCAGCTTTTTGGGCGATAATATGTAAAGCATCGTCCTCAAAAGCAACTCCTTGACTTGTAGCTACATCAGCAAGATGTTCTTTTGCGTCTTTTACAGTAATTCTTTTGAAATCAAATATTTGGCAACGAGATAAAATCGTTGGAATGATTTTGTGTTTTTCGGTGGTTGCCAATATAAAAATGGCGTGTTTTGGTGGTTCCTCTAATGTTTTCAAAAAAGCATTAAAAGCCGCTGAAGACAGCATATGCACCTCGTCAATGATATAAACTTTGTATTGTCCTGTTTGTGGTGGAATACGAACCTGGTCAATTAAATTTCGAATATCATCAACCGAATTGTTTGAAGCAGCATCTAATTCGAATACGTTAAAAGCAAAATCTTCGTTTGGATCATCGTATCCGGGCTGATTTATTTTCCTGGCCAAAATACGAGCACAAGTCGTTTTTCCGACCCCACGAGGTCCGGTAAACAAAAGTGCGGATGCTAAATGATTGCTTTCTATGGCGTTAAGCAAAGTATTGGTAATCGCTTTTTGTCCTACTACATCTTTAAATGTTTGTGGACGATATTTACGGGCCGATACTACAAATTGTTCCATAGAATTTTTAATTGGAAAGCAAATATAGGACTAGAAAATTCAAAAAACAAGTTCCAAAATTTTAATTTTCTACTTGACTATTCAGAAATAAAACAAACATTCTATTCGCTTTTGTGACAACATTTTACGTATTTTCACAATAAACATAATTTTTCTATCATAATTATTTTACTATGAATATTTCTAAAGAAATTACAATTGTTGGTGGTGGACTTGCTGGACTTACAGCTGCTATTCATTTGTCAAAAATTGGATTAAAAGTAATGTTGATTGAAAAAAATGAATATCCAAAACATAAAGTTTGCGGCGAATATGTTTCCAATGAAATTCTACCATACCTAAATTGGCTTTCGCTAGATATATCCGAATTAAATTCCACTCAAATTTCAAAACTAGATTTTTCAACTGTTGATGGACAAATGATTCACTGCGATTTACCACTTGGCGGATTTGGAGTCAGCCGTTATGCTTTTGATTATTTTTTATGTAAAAAAGCCGTCCAAAATGGATGCAAAATCATTCAGGATAATGTGGAAGATATTGTTTATAAGAAAGATATTTTTACAGTTACCACTTCCAATGGCAAAATCATAAATTCACGAATTGTAATTGGCGCATTTGGAAAACGCTCTAATATTGATCTAAAATTAAAGCGCAAATTTGCATTAAAGAAATCACATTGGTTAGCGGTAAAAGCACATTATTCAGGAAATTTTCCAAATGATTTAGTTGGTTTACACAATTTTGAAGGTGGTTATTGCGGTGTTTCAAAAGTAGAAAATGATGCAATAAATATTTGTTATTTGACAACTTATACTTCATTTAAAAAACACAAAAACATCGATGAATTCCAAAATCAGGTTGTTGCTAAAAATCCACATTTAAGATCTGTTTTTGAAACTTCCAAAATGATTTTTGATAGTCCGCTAACTATTAGTCAAGTTTCATTTGATAAAAAAGCGGTTGTAGAAAATCATATTCTGATGATTGGTGACACCGCTGGTTTGATTCATCCTTTATGTGGAAATGGCATGGCTATGGCGATTCATAGCGCAAAAATTGTCTGTGAATTGATCAACAAATTTTATAAAAATGAAGTCAAATCCAGAGATGAATTAGAGAAAATGTACAAAAATGAATGGAAACGCAATTTTAAAAAAAGAATAAGAATTGGGAGACTTTTGGCATTTTTATTACAAAATTCAAATGTTTCTATTGCTCTGATGAAAATTATGATTACATTCCCTATATTATTGCCTTTTATAATAAAACAAACTCACGGTAAGTCAATTGTTATTAAAGATTAAAATTTCTAAAAAAAGATGTTTCTAAAAACGAGCTATAGAACTGATGAATCTGAAATAATGGATGATTTTACTATAGAAGGAAATAATTTGAAATCGGCATTGGATAAAATTGCTCGAATAAATCAGCTTTTAGGAGGTAATCAATTGACTTTAGAAGGAGTTAAAAGGCTACTAAAAAATGTTTCCAAATTAGATTTGATTACGATTGTAGATGTTGGTTGTGGGAATGGAGATATGTTGCGAAAACTGGCTGATTTTGGTTTGAAAAACAATCTAAAATTGCAGTTAATCGGTATTGATGCTAATAGTTTTACGGTAAATTATGCCATCGATTTGTCTAAAGATTATTCAAATATCAGTTACAGATGTGAAAATATTTTTGATCAATCTTTTAATGAATTAAAATACGATATTGTTCTTTGTACGTTGACGTTACATCATTTTGAAAATAATGAAATTTTAAAAATATTAAAACAGTTTGAACGAAATTCAAAGTTAGGTTTTGTTATTAATGATTTGCATCGGAGCGCTGTAGCATATCGATTGTTTCAAGCAATTTGTTTCTTTTTTGGATTGAATGAAATGTCAAGAAAAGATGGTTTGATTTCTATTTTAAGAGGTTTCAAAAAAAGAGAATTAATTGCATTTTCTGAAAGATTAAATTTTAAAAAATATGATATTCGGTGGAAATGGGCGTTCCGTTACCAATTGATAGTAAAAAAATAAGTCTTGATGTTAACTTCAAAATTACGATGTAATAATGAGTGTAAAAATAAAATGTGTCACCAAAGAATTACCAAATTTTTCTAGGACAACAGCGGAAATTATTCCTTTTTTGGAAATTTGGCTGGAAGGACAGGAAGAACGTTTTATTCGTAAGGTAAAGAAGATTTTTGAAAATGCCGAAGTCGATAAACGATATTCGATTATGGATCCGGCACTTGTTTTTGAAAAGACGTCTTTTGAAGATAAAAACGATATTTATTGTAAAGAAGTAATTAAACTTGGAGAAAAAGTTTTGGATAAAGCTTTAAAAAAAGCGCAATGGTCTCCTGACGAATTGGATTTTATCATTACTGTAAGTTGTACTGGAATTATGATTCCGTCATTGGATGCATATCTAATAAATACTTTGAAACTGCGACAAGATATCGTACGCCTTCCAGTTACCGAGATGGGTTGTGCAGCCGGAATTTCGGGAATTATATACGCTAAGAATTTCCTAAAAGCCAATCCGGGCAAAAAAGCTGCGGTTATTGCTATAGAAAGTCCGACAGCTACATTTCAACTAGATGATTTTTCAATGGCAAATATTGTGAGTGCAGCTATTTTTGGAGACGGAGCCGCCTGTGTTTTGCTTTCATCTGATGAAGACGATGAAGGAGTCGAAATCCTTGCAGAAGAAATGTATCATTTCTATGATAATATTGACATGATGGGTTTTAAACTCACTAATTCTGGATTACAAATGGTCTTGAATATAGAAGTTCCAAATACGATTGCTTCACATTTTGATACAATTGTTCACCCGTTTTTAGAAAAAAACAATTTAAAAATTAGCGATATTGATCATTTGATTTTTCATCCAGGAGGAAAAAAAATTATTCAGATTGTAGAAGATCTTTTTTTGAATCATGGAAAAAATATCGATGATACAAAAGAAGTTTTAAAACTCTTCGGAAATATGTCAAGTGCAACGGTTTTGTATGTTTTGGAGCGATTTATCGATAAAAAACCTGAAAAAGATTCAAAAGGTTTGATGTTGAGTTTCGGGCCGGGATTTTCTGCGCAAAGAATATTGTTAAAATTTTAGAATCATATTTAATGGATAAAACTGATATACTTTCAAAATTGCCTTATTCCAAACCATTTTTGTTTGTGGATCAAATTCTTAAAATTGATGAAAACGGAGTAGAGGGAGAATATACTTTTGATGAAAATCTGGATTTCTACAAAGGGCATTTTAAAAACAATCCCGTGACACCGGGTGTGATTTTAACAGAGGTTATGGCTCAAATTGGATTGGTTTGTTTTGGTATTTTTTTGTTAAATGATAAAATAAATTCAAATACCGTAATTGCTTTAACATCAACAAATATTGAATTTTTAAAAGTAGTTTATCCGAGAGAAAAAGTAACGGTGGTTTCAGAAAAAATATATTTTAGATTTGGTAAATTGAAATGTAATGTCAGTATGAAAAATGCTAATGGCGATATAGTTTGCAATGGTGTGATTTCTGGTATGATGAATCTAGATTGAAAGTAAATGAAAAAGCGAGTTGTAATTACAGGTCTAGGTGTGGTTGCTCCAAACGGAGTAGGTCTTGATGCGTTTCAGCACGCTATCAAAAATGGAATTTCGGGTATTAAATATTTTGAAGAATTAGAAAGATTAAAATTTTCCTGCCAAATTGCTGGAATGCCAGATGTATCTACCGAATTAGCTTTGCAATATTTTACCGAATTAGAATTAAAAAACTTCAATTCATCTGGGATTTTATATGGTGTGATTGCCGGAATAGATGCTTGGAAAGATGCTGTATTATCGATCGAAAAGCTAGATGAACCTGATTGGGATAGCGGAACAATTTTTGGAATGGGATCTTCTGGAATTGAAAAACTACGTGAAAGTATTTATAAAATTGATGATTATAAAGTTAGAAATTTAGGCAGTACCACTGTACTTCAGACAATGAATAGTAGTGTAAGTGCTTATTTGGGAGGAAAACTAGGTTTAGGAAATCAGGTTTCAAGTAATTCTTCCGCTTGCACTACAGGAACCGAAAGTATTATCATGGCTTATGATCGTATCCAGTCTGGGCAAGCCAAACGGATTTTGGCAGGGAGTACAAGTGATTCCGGGCCTTATATTTGGGGAGGTTTTGATGCGATGCGGGTGTGTACCTTTAGGCATAATGATTCTCCTGAAACAGGTTCAAGACCAATGTCAGAAAGCGCTTCAGGATTTGTTCCGGCTAGTGGAGCAGGAGCTTTGGTACTTGAAGATCTGGAAACTGCCTTGGCTCGTGGAGCAAGAATATACGCCGAAATTTTAGGTAGCTGTATAAATTCCGGAGGACAAAGAGGTTTAGGATCGTTGACAGCTCCAAACCCTATTGCGGTGCAAAAATGTATTCAGCAAGCAATGTCAAATTCTGGAATTACTGGACAAGATGTTGATGCCATCAACGGTCACCTCACTGCAACAACCAAGGATAGTTTGGAAATCTCAAATTGGAGTGCAGCTTTAAAACGTAGCGGAGACAATTTTCCTTATATAAATTCGTTAAAATCTACTGTAGGGCATTGTTTAGCTGCGGCTGGAAGTATTGAAAGTGTTGCAACTGTGTTACAACTACATGATGGATTTATTTTTCCAAATCGCAATTGTGAAGATTTACATCCAGAAATTAAAGCTATCATTGATCCTGATTGCATTCCTATGCACTTAATTGAGGCAGATATTAATATTATTTTAAAGGCAAGTTTCGGATTTGGAGATGTAAATGGATGTGTTGTTTTTAAAAAAATGATATATTAGTAATCTTATTGTTAAATAGTTAACTAAATAAAATACAGTTTTATGGATAGAGAAACATTACTAGAACAATTGAAACATATTATAAAACCATATGCTCAAGATCAGGAAGCTTTTAATTCACTTACCGAAGAAACAGATTTTATTAATGATTTAAAAATAAATTCTGCAAACCTAGTGGACGTTATACTGGACATTGAGGAAAAATTTGATGTTATGATTGATAATGAATCAATGAAAGATATGGTGACAGTAAAACAAGCCATTGGAATTATTGAAACAGAGTTGCTTAAAGACAAATAATCATAATATATAATCAAATCAAATCAAATCAAATTGTAATGATTGGGAACGATATTGTGGATCTTAATTTAGCAAGGAAAGAAAGTAATTGGAGAAGGAAAGGTTTTTTAGAAAAAATTTTTTCTATTCGAGAACAAGAATTGATCCATAAAAGTCAAGACCCTGAAATTATGATTTGGAATTTATGGACAAGGAAAGAAGCTGCATATAAAATTTACAATCGTCTCACAGGTATCAATGGCTATTTTCCATGGATGTTAGAATGTCTTTATGAAGATGAAAGTTCAGGTAAAGTTACTATTGAGGATTTCAAATTCCATACACAAACTCAGATTACCAATGGATATATCTATTCTGAAGCTGTTTTTGAACTAGCTGATTTTCTCAAAATTAAATCTTTGCAAACATTGGATAATGTAAAAAAAAATAATAGGATACCTTATTTTTTAGATAATGACAATATAATCCGACCAGTTTCTATAACACATCATGGAGATTTTCACAGGATTATATTATTATAAAAAAAGCTCAAGATTTTTCATTAAACATTATTGACTATTTTAAACAAAAAAAACGCTTCGAATCTCGAAGCGTTTTTTATTAACTATTTTGAAAGAATTATTTTTGAACAGGTGCTGCTGGAGCTCCCGGTTGTTTTTTCATTTCTTTTTCAACCATATCATAGAACTGATCAATTTTTGGCATTACGTAGATACGAGTTCTTCTGTTTTTAGATTTATTTTCTGGGGAATCATTTGGCACCAAAGGAACGTATGAACTTCTACCTGCAGCAATTAATTGAGCTGGATTAACGCCTAAATCACTAGATAAAATACGGATGATAGCAGTAGAACGTTTAACACTCAAATCCCAGTTGTCAATTAAACAAGAATTTCCTTTTAATACATCAGTATCAGTGTGGCCTTCAACCATACATTCAAAATCTGGTTTGTCATTAACTACTTTTGCAACTTTAGCTAAAACTCCTTTTGCTTTGTCACTTACTTCGTAGCTACCACTTTTAAATAACATTTTATCAGAGATAGAAATGAAAACCACTCCTTTATCAACATTGATTTCGATGTCTTTATCATCCATTCCAACAACTGATTTCAAACTAGTAACAACTGCAAGTGTAACACTGTCCTTTTTGGTCAAAGCATCTTGCATTCTGCTAATTTTCAAATCTTTTTCTTTGATAGACTCTAAAGCTTTTTCAATATTTTCAGCTCCTTTAGTTGATAAGATTGTCATATCTTTAGAAGTAGAGATCAAATGTTGATTTGTTTCTTTCAAACCTGCAACTGTTGCAGTAAGACCTGCTTTTTCCTCCAAACAAGAATTTAATTTTACTGTACAACTGTTCAATAAATCTTGGGTTTCCTTGTTTTTAGCTTCCAAAGCCGCATATTGCTTTTTTGATACACAAGAAGTCAAAAGTGCTAAAGCCGATAAAGTGATCATTATTTTTTTCATAGATCGTAATTTTAATTAAACGTGTTTGACAAAGTTAGTTTTTAAATGTTAATTTTAAATGTAAATTATTGTTAAATTATGTCACCAAAAACTGTGCCACTTTTTACATAATAACTATAAACGATGCTTTTGGTTTTAAAGTATATCGAAATTTGATTTTTCTCTCTTTTGCTAAAATTCTTAGAAAATAAACAATAAAATGAGAAATGTGCACGTATAATTGCCAAACAATGAGCAAATTGACCAGAAAAAATAAATTTCACTCCAGCGATACCATCTAATACTAATCTGCTAAAAATCACCGAGAAAAGATTTTTATGTGGCAGATTTTTTGTTAACATTAACAAGGAATTTCTAAAATTTAAATATGTTTTTTGTGGATTGGATTGTTGCAAAGTAGCCCCTCCAACATGATAAACAATTGATTCTGAAATGTATTTGATTTTAAACCCTTTATTAAGTGCTCTCCAACACAAATCAATTTCTTCCTGATGAGCAAAAAAATCTTCATCAAAACCATTTAATTCTTTATAAATTTTGCTTCGGATAAAAAAACACGCACCCGAAGCCCAAAAAATCTCAGTATCATCATTATACTGTCCATTATCTTTTTCTAAAGTATCAAAAATACGGCCTCTGCAAAATGGATATCCATATTTATCAATAAAACCACCAGCAGCACCGGCATATTCAAAATAATCCTTTCGTTTGTAATCCAAAATCTTAGGCTGAATAATAGCTGTATTTGGTTCAGATTCGAATGTTTTCAATATGGGTTGCAACCAATTTTCGGTCACTTCAATATCCGAATTGACAAGAGCATAAAACTCGGCATCTATATGTTCTAGAGCATCATTATAGCCGCCAGCAAAACCTTTGTTAGTTTTATTTTGTACAATACCGACAGACGGATAATTGTTTCGTACAAATTGTATTGATTCGTCTGTTGAAGCATTATCGGCAATATATATTGTTGCTTCGGGCGAAAATTGAATTACAGAAGGTAAAAACTGTTCTAACAACTTCACGCCATTCCAATTCAGTATAACTACAGCTATTTTTTTCAAAGAAATTTATTTTTATATTTTCAAATTAATAAAGACTAAATGCTATTCTCAATATCCTTTTTAGTCGCATTATAATCTGGTAACTCTCTTAAAAACTCATATTTTTCGTTTTCGAAATCCATTAAACAAAAATAATGATTTAAGCCATTGGTAACCATCAAAAACTCAGCTGATAGTGTCATATTGTATCTAGCAATTTGGTCAAAAGTAGTCTGTGCAATTTTAACCTCGGGAGCTTTGCATTCGATTAATATAAAAATAGTCCCATTGGGATTGAAAATTACAACATCATAGCGTTTTCGTAACCCATTGACCATTAAAACTTTTTCAACGTTAATCAATGATTTTGGGTATTTTTTTTCCTCTATCAAATAGTGAACTACATGTTGACGAACCCATTCTTCCGGGGTAAGAATGATGAATTTTTTCCTGATGACATCAAATATACATACTTTATTTTCGCTATTTTTGAAACGAAAAGTATAGGAAGGAAAATTGAGTTTTTGCATGAAGCAAAATTATAAAATAGTTTGAAGTTTATAGTTTAAAGTTTCAAGTTGTTTAAATATTAAGCCTTAAATCTTGTACCTAAACAAAAAAAATGGATGAAGTAATTAAAATTGTAAATGATATAAAAGCAGGAAACATCAAACCTATTTATTTTTTGATGGGAGATGAACCTTATTACATTGACAAATTATCTGAATATATCGAGAACAATATTCTATCTGAAGACGAAAGAGGATTTAATCAAACCGTTCTTTATGGAAGAGATGTTGCTATAGAAGATGTGGTTTCGACAGCCAAACGTTATCCAATGATGGCCGAGCGTCAAGTGGTTATTGTAAAAGAAGCCCAGCAATTATCCCGCACCATTGAAAAACTTGAAAGTTATGCCGAAAATCCAATGGCAACAACTGTTTTGGTGTTTTGCTACAAATACAAAACGCTGGACAAACGAAAAAAAATCACCAAAGCTATTGCTAAAAATGGCGTTATTTACGAAAGTAAAAAACTATATGATAATCAAATAGGAGATTGGATTAAGCGTGTATTAGCTGGAAAAAAATATAGCATTGAACCAAAAGCGTCTGCGATGTTGGTTGAATTTTTAGGAACAGATTTGAGTAAAATCAATAATGAGCTCGAAAAACTGCAGATTATTTTACCAGTCGGAAGCACTATTACTGCAAAGGATATTGAAGATAACATCGGATTTAGTAAAGATTATAATGTATTCGAATTGCGAAAAGCAATAGGGGAACGTGATCAATTAAAAGCCTATAAAATTGCCGAAAACTTTTCTCATAATCCAAAAGACAATCCATTAGTATTGACCACCAGTATGATTTTTAGCTTTTTTATCCAATTATTAAAATACCACGGATTGAAAGACAAAAATCCTAAAAATGTGGCATCAGTTCTGGGTGTGAATCCTTATTTCCTGAAAGATTATGATGTTGCGATTAAGAATTACCCAATGAAAAAAGTAAGCCAAATCATAGCTGCTTTACGCGATACCGACGTAAAAGGTAAAGGTGTTGGCGCTAATAACTTTTCCCACGCTGATTTATTAAGAGAGATGCTTTATAAAATATTTAATTAAAAATAGATCAAAAAAACCGATATTTGTTCTTCCAAAACAAACCAATAATTATGGGAATGAATAAAAATACTATTTTAGGATGGGCTACTTTTATAATGACTCTTATGGGGTTATTGCTAATAGCTTTAGGTTTTTTCAAATACAGAGATGTTTCAGGCTGGGGATTTGCCGCTGTTGGAGTAGGATTTCTGGCGAATGCCTGGGTTTTTAATGCTTTGAAAGGGAGAGTTTAGAAAATAATTCTCAACTACAACATCAAAATTCAATAAAAAAACAGAATTATAAATTAAAAGATAAATAAAAATGTCAGACGATAAGAAAGTAATTTTAAACTGTTAAGTCTCTGAAAATAATATTTTAATTTAGTTTTTAAAAAAGATGAGAATGTTTTTATAATTGATGAGAATATACATAGGGCTAGTCAAATTTATTATATAATAATAAAAAGACCTCATAATTCAAATTACATGCTCACTCCTGATCAAATGCATGAACAAAAGAGAACTAAAGATGAGAACTTACAAAAATAAAACACCTGCAAGAAAAGTTTTTACAGGCGTCTAATTAAATATATTTGTATAATAATCTCTATCGATTATTTAGGACTAGTCATACATTTACCTCTTAATCATTCGGAATGTTTTTACTCTCTTTTCCTGTTGTAGAATAACGTTGTAAATTCCAGAAAAATAATTCTGTCCCATTTTAATTGTAGTGGTATTGTTTAAAACAACTACTTCTCTTTGTTCGATAAGTCTTCCCAACATATCATATACCTTAATATTCAATGGACTTTGGTTTGAAGTATTCACATCAATCGTGAAAGTATCGTTGAAAGAATTAGGGTAAGCAATTGCTCTGAAATCATTTGGCAACGGCACATCAACAGCTAATGTTGGTGGAGCCGGTTCTGTTACTGTTATAACACCATTCTGAGTACCGCCCAATGTGTTCAATGGAACATTCATATCGATAACTCCGGCATTGTTTGTTGTTGCTGTTGTGCCTAAAACCATCGTTCCATTGTTTATGATTTTTCCGGTTGCTTCATTTGTTAAAGTGTTTCCGTTGTAATTTTGAAACTTTCCAGAAGTATTACCAGGAGGTGTATCGTTTACAATTAAGCCCCCATTTGTAAAGTTGGCTATAATAGATGTGTTATTACTGTAACCATTGAGAAGGTAACCAGCCTTTGTAGTGCTTTTAACAGTTATAACACCTGTTGTGGTATTATTAAATGTTGCATTGGCTTTGTATGTGGAAGCTGAAGCAGGATCGGTATATCCATTATCGAGCCATCCGCCATCCAGATTAATTTGTCCTGCATTTGTAAACGTACCTGTTGCATTTGCGGTGTTATTAATACTGGCATTATAAAGACGTGCTACATTCGTAACATTAATAATACCCGTAGATGAATTTGTGAAAATTCCGGATGAACTCGCTCCAGTACTAGATGAATTAGTAAAAAAAGTATTGCCTGGGGTGTCAACTCCAATAATATTAATAGTACCATTATTGATCATTGTTCCATTGCCATTTGAGCCATTGATCATATTTCCGTGCCCAGTCAAATCAATAATACCATTATTTGTAAAAGTGCCATCACCCCCTTCATCACCATTTATAATATCACCACCGTCTATTAAAATTTTTCCCGTAGAATTAATGATGATATTACCATGATTAGAAATACGTCCATAGAACCGTTCGTCTGATTTATTATTAACCGTTTTTAATGTTCCGTTAACTGTAAAATCAACACCTGAAGCAACAGTACATATATTGATATTTGGTTGTGCTAAAGGATAATCAACATAAAACGTTACTCCTATCGGAACGGTAATATTTTGTTTGATAGTGTAATTCCCTTTAACATAAACAATCACATCGCCGGGTGTGTAGGATAAATTTGCAGCTTCGGCGGGATTATCTGTCACAAGTTGATCGTATAATGCTTTAGCATCATTAGCAGGTGGTGCATGAGTCACCGTTATAACACCATTCTGAGTACCGCCCACTGTGTTCAATGGAACATTCATATCGATAACTCCGGCATTGTTTGTTATTGCTGTTGTGCCTAAAACCATCGTTCCATTGTTTATGATTTTTCCGGTTGCTTCATTTGTTAAAGTGTTTCCGTTGTAATTTTGAAACTTTCCAGAAGTATTACCAGGAGGAGTATCGTTTACAATTAAGCCCCCATTTGTAAAGTTGGCAATAATAGATGTGTTATTACCGTAACCATTAAGAAGGTAACCAGCCGTCGTAGTGCTTTTAACTTCTATAACACCTGTTGTGGTATTATTAAATGTTGCATTGGCTTTGTATGCGGAAGATACAATAGGATTGATATGTCCATTATAGAGCCATCCGCCATTTAGATTAATACTTCCTGCATTTGTGAATGTGCTGGTTGCATTTGCTGAGTTGTCGATCCACGCATTAATAAGCCGTGCATCATCATTAACATTAATGATACCCGTACTTGAATTTGTAAAAGTACCTGTTCCAGCAACGTCATAGGTCCCATATGCATTAACCAAACGACTATTGGTTCCAATAACAGTAATAGTACCATTATTGGTCATTGTGCCGGTGCTCATCCTTCCATTATATATACTTCCTTCTCCCGTTACGTTAATAGTCCCATTATTTGTAAAAGTACCTGCACCAGCCACATCACCATTCAAAATATCTCCACCGTCTATGGAAACATTTCCTGAAGAACCAATGGTGATATTACCAAGATTAGAAACACGACCAAAATAATATTTATCTGACTTATTATTAACCGTTTTTAATGTTCCATTAACTATAACAGTAACGCCTGAAACAACAGTACATGTACTGACGGTTCCTGTTGAAGGATAATCAACAAAAAATGTTACTCCTATCGGAACGGTAATATTTTGTTTGATAGTGTAATTTCCTTTAACATAAACAATCACATCACCGGGTGTGTAGGACAAATTTGCAGCTTCACCGGGATTATCTCTCACAAGTTGATTGTATAATGCTTGAGCATCACTACCAGGTGTTGCAAAAGCCGATAACGAAAAGCAAGAAGCAATTACAAAATAAATTATATACAATTGTTTTTTTAATGCTGATTTCATGTAGTTTTCTTTTTTTATTAATCGCGTGAATATTTTGATATTTTACAGAAACTATCATTTATATGAATGAGAATTCCTATCGCATCGGTTATTACTACAATTGCCGACTGATCCAAGGCATACAGTCTACGAATTCCTTTAAGGTGTTGGTTAATTCGTCTCCTCGCTAATCGATCAATCATAACATTATCGAGATAAAATCCTTTAAAAGAACTTAAAATGCTCGACAAAAATATAGTATAGTATCATCCAAAAGTATGATATTTATCATTTTCATTCGATAAAAAATACAATTTTATCGATTAAAAGCGATTTTTTCATTTGAAAATAAGAATATACTTTGTAAATAATTATGATTGAATTTCTGTAATTCAGTAAGAATGGGGTAATATATTGTATTGACTTAATCTTTTAAGAATTTAGAGATTTTAGTTTAATTGATAAGAAGAGGAAAAAGAAATTTAATATATTGTTATTTATGCATGGAGCAGCGAATGAATTGAAAGAGATAAATTCTTTTATATATTTATTAACAGTCAATCATATATTGCTAAAGGCAACGCTTTCTCATTACATAACGACCACCTCGTTATTGATTTAGAAAACACGAAAATGACGGGACACTCATACATTTAATACTGAATATCTGTTTCTTCCTGTCTTTTTGAGAACCTTTTTTTCCTCAAAATATTAAATGAATAAAAGTCAATTATTCTAAATTCTTCATTTTGGATTCTTTTTATTTAGAACTATCTTTGCTGTCATATATTTATACTTTTTTTAATATTAGCATACAACTATTTTATTTGTTTTATTTGTAAAAGTGGGAATAAAAAGCAGGAAGTTATTGTTAAAAGTTCAAATATATGAGAAGTTAAAAATTTAAAAATCATTGAATTAATTAACAAAAATTAAAAATATTATGTCAGACGATAAGAAAGTAATTTTCTCAATGCAGAAATTGAGTAAAACCTACCAAGGAGCAGACAAACCAGTTCTTAAAAATATCTATTTGAGTTTCTTTTATGGAGCTAAAATTGGTATTTTAGGTTTGAATGGTTCAGGTAAATCTTCTCTTTTAAAAATTATTGCCGGAGTTGATAAAAACTATCAAGGAGATGTTGTTTTTCAACCTGGTTATACAGTTGGTTATTTAGAGCAAGAACCAATTTTGGATGAATCTAAAACCGTGATCGAAATTGTTCGTGAAGGTGCTGCTGAAACAATGGCTGTTCTTGAAGAATATAATCAAATCAATGATTTATTTGGTCTTGAAGAAAACTATTCAGATCCAGATAAAATGGATAAGTTGATGGATCGTCAGGCAGCTTTACAAGACAAAATTGATGCCCTTGGTGCTTGGGAAATCGATACAAAACTTGAAATCGCCATGGATGCATTACGTACTCCAGATGGTGATACGCCAATCAAAAACCTTTCGGGAGGTGAGCGCCGTCGTGTAGCTTTATGTCGTTTGCTATTGCAACAGCCTGATGTATTGCTTTTGGATGAGCCTACCAACCACTTGGATGCTGAGTCAGTTCTTTGGTTAGAACAACATTTGGCACAATATGCCGGAACTGTAATTGCGGTAACGCACGATAGATATTTCTTGGATAATGTTGCTGGTTGGATTTTAGAATTGGATAGAGGAGAAGGTATTCCTTGGAAAGGCAATTATTCTTCTTGGTTAGACCAAAAATCAAATCGTTTGGCTCAGGAAGAGAAAGTTGCTTCAAAACGTAGAAAAACTTTAGAACGTGAGTTAGACTGGGTTCGCCAAGGAGCTAAAGGTCGTCAAACCAAACAAAAAGCACGTTTGCAGAACTATGATAAACTCTTGAATGAAGATCAAAAACAATTGGATGAAAAATTAGAAATCTATATTCCAAATGGTCCAAGATTAGGAACCAATGTTATTGAAGCCAAAAATGTCGC
>NZ_DATIDY010000006.1:0-7790 GCF_035456085.1 Flavobacterium sp. | reverse complement strand
ATATGTTCCTGTAACTTTTTCTTGTCCAATTTTATCTAGTGCATCCGACATGATTGCATTCAAATCGATGAAAGTAACTTTCTCCTGCTCGGCAATTTGTTTTGCCCATAAACCGTAAGATTCATTGTTGCGAATAATTTTCCCGGCTTTCCAATCGTTTCTTGGAATTGGAGAAAAAACAATCGGAATTGCCCCTTTTGATTTAGCATCTTTCACTAATTTTCGAATGTACCAACCATAAGAGTGAACCGTTTCGTGTTTGTGAGTGATTAGATTATCAATTTCTTCAGTTTCTTCACCGATTCCTTTGAATGTTCCTCTCGCTCTTATCGTGTCATTTATTGGCCCATTATCATTATGCCCAAACTGAATGAGTACGTAATCGCCTTTTTTCAATTGCTTAAAAACTTTATCCCACAAACCTTGGGCCTGAAAACTGCGGCTACTGGTTCCACCCAAAGCATGGTTTTGAATTGAAATTTTATTCAGATCTAAAAACTGCCCAATAAAATCGCCCCAACCCCAAAGTCCGCCATCGCCCTTACCACTTCCATTTTTTACCGTCGAATCTCCAACGATAAAAACGGTGGGTTTGTTGTTTTGTTTTTCTACAAAATTAAAAAACAATATTGCCAAACAAAGGACAGAACATATTTTGATAAGTTTCATATTTAAAGGTTTAAAACTGTTGGTTGCAACTATTTTTAACCACATAGAGGCATAGGATTTATAGTTTCTAAAAAGTGCTTGATAGTCGTTTTACTTTTCACATAGCAATCTATGTGGGAAATAGAGCTATTTCTATTCATTCTTTAATCATCAATAATCAATCTATGTGTCTATGTGGTTAATTTTTTCATACTTATTTTGAGTTAATTATCTAAAATCAAACCACAGATTCATCGATATTCCATCATCTCCTTTTTTGATTCTGATGTTGGTTGGCTGGCTTTCAGGACCTTGTTGTTCCAAAGGCTTGAAATCTCTCATCGCCGGAATTTCATACATAAAAGAAATGTCACCTTCAGGAAACGCAGGCTGTGGATTACTTCCCGGGAAACCATTTTTAGGCAAATCAGGAGTGAATAATCGCAAGAATAAATTATCATTTTCACTAAAAACTTTAAATGATGAAGCACCCGCTTTTAAATTTGCTGCTAATAAATTCGCATGATAGCCTTTGAATTCAGGGTAAACCAAGTTTTCAAAACTTTCTCCCGTAATAGTCGTGTTATAATTCTTTTCCCAAACTCCGTAAGTGGTTCCTTTGATTCTATTTTTCCAAACATGGTAAGGACCTCTTCCGAACCATTTTATACCTGTAACCTCTTTTTCAGGGAAACTGAATGTGATTCCGAACGAGTTGATTTTATCTTCAAAATAAGCACCGTCAAAACCACCAGCATTTTCAGCGTTTTTTAAAGCGATGAGTTCCATTTTGAATCTTCCATCAGGACACATAATCCATTTTACAGAATCTAATCCGCCAGAATAGGAAATTTTGCAAACTGCATTTTCTCCCTCTTGTAAAGTTTGAACATCTTTTAGCTTCCATTTCATCCCGATAGGGCGCGGGCCATTGGTTAACGGAATTGCGTTTGATGCATTTTTAACCGAAAGAATTTCTCCAGTTGTGCTGTCCAAAGTAACCGTAACATTGTCTCCAGACAAAATAACTTGATTTCCGTTACGAGTCACCTTTGCTTTCGCTTTTGTGGCTTTGGAAGCTATAAATTTAGAAGCAAAGTATTTTGCTTTATGTATTGGCCAAGTCCAAGTATAAATTTCTTTTCCAAATTGATCCTGAGCGGTTATTGACAAAACATCTCCTTCCAAAAAGTTGGTCGGAACCGCAAATTTAATTTTACGAGTTTCTCCTGGTTCAATACTTGGAATATCTATTTTTCCAGAACTTATTTCTTTTGCAACAGCATCTGTGTACAGAATATCAGTATCTGATTTTATGATTTTATATTCCATTTTGCAGGAATTCAAATTGCTGAATAGATAATCATTGGTGATCAAAAAAGAACCATCAAAGGTTTCAGTTACTTGTTTTGGAGCAAATTGGATAGGCGCCCAAACTTCTTTTACTGTATAATAACTGCCTTCTTTTTCACGATGAGGCCCTAAAATTCCGTCTGCTGCCAAAGAACCTTTGGAATCGAATTTTGCTTCCCCTTTCCAATCGGAACGGAATACAGCTTCGTCTAACATCGCCCACATAAATCCTCCGGCAAATAATGGACTTTGTTTGTAACGAGTCCAGAAATCTTCGAGAGCAGCTCCGTGTCCGTTGTCGTAGGTTCCGTGCATGAATTCAGTTGGGAAAAATACATTTTCTCCACTATTGAATCTATGCATACCCGTTAAATAGGTTGGATAATGATGCGTGTCCCAACCATTAAAATCAGACCAAGGATGAACCACAATTCTTTTTTGCGGATCGTATTGTTCAAAAACTTTATCCACTTCATAATTCCATCCGCCCTCATTTCCATTGTCCCAAATAATTACTGAGGGATGATTCACATCACGTTCTACCGTTTCGCGAATTAATTGCGTTCCTGTTTTGGTATCATAAGAGTTTTGCCAACCCGCTAATTCATTCAAAACAAATAATCCTAATGAATCACAAACTTCTAAAAAGTGAGAATCCGGAGGATAATGGCCGCGGACAGCATTCATATTCATGTCTTTCAATAATTTTACATCCAGTAAACTAATGCGTTTACTCGTACTGCGGCCACCTTCTGGCCAAAAGGAATGGCGATTGATCCCTTTCATTATAATTTTGGTGCCATTCACATAAATTCCGTCCTTTTTCTTGAACTCCAAAGTTCTAAAACCAATTCTTTCGTGAAGTTGATGAATCGTTTTTCCGTTTTCTTTTAAAGTCAGTTGCAAAGTGTATAAATTGGGACTCTCAGGATTCCAAGGTTTTATATTTTGAAATTGAGTTTTAATGATTTCCTGAGTACTTCCTTTTTTGATTGGAAAAGAATTCACAGGAAAAGTGGTTCCATCTTTCAAATCAACAATTGTTGCATCAACTGTAGCATTTTTTGAAATGTTTTTTAAGTCTAAAGTAATAGCAATCGAACCATCCATTTTTGGATCAACAGCAATATGGCTGATGTGCGCTTTTGGAGCAATTTCCAACCAAACTGGGCGATAAATTCCGCCGAATAACCACCAGTCAGCTCTGCGTTCGGCACCGTTGACTGATTTGTTAGCAGATTGTTTCCAAACATGAACTTCTAAAGTATTCTTGCTCCCAAATTTCAATAAAGAACTGATATTGTATTTGAATTCGTAAAAACCACCCTGATGAATTGGTCCCGCCAATTTGCCGTTTATTTTTACCTCAGTATCAGTCATTGCACCAGCAAAAGTGATAGTAACCTCTTTATCTTTATAATCCGCCGGAACATCAAATTCATATTTATACAAACCTTCTTCTTTGCTTGGCTCTTTTTGGTTCAGTTCTTTATACCATCTTCCATAAGTATATTCACCAAAACCTTCTAATTCCCACTGAGAAGGCACATTAATCGTTGTCCAGGTTTTGCTATTATTTCCGTCGGTGCAATAGAATTCCCATTTCACAGGATGTTCAAAATCTTTTCCCGAAAGGAAAACTTTGTCAGTTTGTTGTGCCAAATTATTTTGCACAGAAACAATAGTCATTATTGCAACAAAAAGAGATTGTATGGAATGTTGTATTTTCATCTTTTAAATAAATTTCTTAAAAAATTAATTTCCTTCTGGTTTGGCAACCTCAAAACGGGAACTCATTGGTAAAGTCCAATTCGAAATGTAATTTGGATGTTTTGGATCGTAATTGGGTGCTTGTTTTAAAATATCTTTTTTAAGTCCCAAATCCAATTCACGAATGCCCTGAAGCATTGCAAGCGCCACTTCATTAGCACCAAAAGCATTAAAATGAGTGTTGTCTTCAAGCGCTTTAGTCTGACCAGGAAAAGTATTTGCAGGATATTGTACAAAAGCTTTTCGCGATTCATCATCTCCCCAAGCTTCGTACATTGAAGTTGTTTTTTGTGTAATATCAATTAGGGGCACATTCATTTTTTTGGCAACCGCTCGCATTGCGTCTGGAAAATCCCCATGGGTTTCATGTAAAGAACCATCAGTGTTGAACGAGCGGCGTTGCGTTGGCGTAACCAAAACAGGAAAAGCTCCCTTATCTTTGGCAACCTGAATAAATTCAACTAATAAATCCGAATACGATTTCCAAGCGGTGTTTTCTGGCCCTTTTATTTTTTCGTCGTTGTGACCAAATTCAATAAACAAATAATCACCTGCTTTGATTTGAGATTTAACTTTTTCCAGACGATTACTGCTTTTAAAAGAACTCAAAGCCAGTCCGGAACAAGCATAATTGGTTATAACAACATTCGTATTAAAAAATTGCGGAATCATTTGCCCCCAAGATCCCCAAGGTTCTACGTCCTGATCGGTAACTGTGGAATCTCCTGCCAAGAAAACGGAAGTCACTTTTTCAAGTGGAATAATTTCAATATTTTGGATATTTGTTGTTCCCAAAAATTCCAAAGTTAGTTTGTTATCCCAATTTAAATCTCCTTTTTCTCTGTCTTTTAGTTTGATAGAAGCTGAATTATCAATAAAACTATTTCGAACATTTACATTAAATTCGGCTATTGCGGTTTTTCCTTTTTTGGTCAAAAGTTGGTTCAGCATCACTCTTCTGGATTCTGCTTTTACGGTTGTATTGCAATCTTTTGAAGCATCACCAATTGTAACTTTTACTTTGTAGTTTCCTTCAGGAATTTTTATTGAAAAGTACGTGCTTTTGTCAATATTTAAACCCGATTTATTAAATTTAGCATTAGCAGTTGTTTCAAAATCAAATCCATATTCTGTATTTTCATCGTAATTAATTGCTGAAAGTACGTTGGTAAATTTGTCGCTTTTTTTAGAAGAATCAAAATTAAAAATCTTCGGTTCAATTATAGTGGTTGCGTTTTTTGGAATCGTATTTTTCTCCATCTCAATAGTATTCTTATTCGTTGATAAAAGAATGTTCGAAGAAAAAAAGACCAATAAAAGTAAACTGAATGTTCTAAAAAGGTTCATTTAATTTGTTTTGGTTAATAGCTTTTCAAAACTAATAGTTCGATTTCAAAATACCATCCTGTACTATGTGGTTACTTTTATGTTAAAAAAGTATTGATTTTCTAAAAATGCGGGTAGGTACAGGATGCGTTACTATTAAAAAAACTGCAATATTGTGTCATCAATCATTAAAAAAGTTTAATCTTTTTTAATTATTAAATTAGATTTTAGTCTTTTATATACCCGTTGGGTGAAATTCTGTAAATTGAAAAAATCAACCACATAGAAACATAGATTTAATAGCAAATTATTGTAAGAATAAATAGAAATAAGCCTATTTCCCACATAGATTGGCTATGTGATAAGTAAAACGACTATCAAAGTCTTTTAAAGACTATAAATTCTATGTCTCTATGTGGTAAAAAATAATTTCACCCAACGCGTTTTTATATATTAAATCATCTAGAATACGCAAATACTAAAAGTTTAATAACCCATAAAGATTTATGAAAGTTAAGCCAATTATACCATCTTTATTGTTTTTTGCCCTGTTTTCACTTTGCATTTTTGCACAGGAAAAAGAACGAAAGCCAGCGCCACGTAAGATTCATTATGTGCCGGATGGTAATGGTTTTTTGCTAAAAAATGGAACCCGAAAATTCAATCGTGCTTTGTATGGTTCCAATACTGCGTTCCGGGTAGAAACGGGAGATTTGCCCGAATTTGCAATGTATATGCCGGGAATGGGAGGTAATCTAAAATTGGGTTTATCTAGTGGAAAGCAAAGCAAATGGATCACCGAAGCCAGTTCGATAACGACTCGTTATGCTAATGGCAAAATGTATTATGAAATTCAGGATGCTATTTTAGGAAAAGGAAAACTGAAACTCGAAATCGTAGCATTGACAGAAGAAGAAGGTTTTGTTTTGAAAGTTTCAGCGAGTGATATTGATAAAAATACCTCATTAATCTGGGCTTTTGGTGGCGCCAGTGGCAGAAAATTTAGTCGTGACGGCGATATTGGTGCCGACCCGGAATCCAGCTTTTACTTAAAACCAGAATATTGTACTGGAAATAAATACACAATCAATAAAGGTTCTTTTGTCTTGGAATATGGCTCTGAAGTCAACAAGAAGAAAACGGGTAATGATAGAAGTTTACAAGGCTTTTTTCCACAATCCGAAGTGCATTTAGCGAATGCGAATCGACAAAATTCGCCACTTGAATTGTTTGCTTCTTCTCCAGAAAGTCAAAATCTAATTGTTGGAAAAATAAATGTTATTTCAAAAAAAGATTTGTTTTGGTCATTCAATACCAATGTTAATTCAAAAGTAAAAAGTCAAAACGATTTAGAAGAGTTATTTGCAAATGCATCTCAAAAAATGTTGCAATTAGCCAACAGAATAAAAGTAACGACTCCTGATTCGTATATCAATACTTTAGGCTCCGCATTGGCAATCGCAGCCGATGGAATTTGGGAAAGCCCTACATATCTGCATGGAGCGGTGGCTTGGCGTATGCCTTTAAATGCGTGGCGTGGCGCGTATGTTGCTGATCCGTTGGGCTGGCACGATAGAGCCAAAACACATTTTACAAGTTATAGCCATTCGCAAGTTATAGAGCCAGCAACTGGTCCAGTCGTTTTTGATTCCGAACGAAATTTGGCTCGTCAAAAAGAAGAAATGGGCACTTCGATGTTCAGTAGTGGTTACATCAGCCGAAAACCGGATAACAATACGATTGCACATCATTATGATATGAATTTGGTTTTTTTCGACCAAATGTTGCGCCATTTCAAATGGACGGGAGATACAGCATTTATCAAAGAAATGTGGCCCGTTTTGCAAAGACATATCGATTGGGAAAAGCGAAATTTTGATACTGATAAAGATGGTTTGTACGATGCGTATGCATCCATTTGGGCGAGTGATGCTTTGCAATACAGTGGTGGAGGCGTGATTCATTCATCGGCGTATAATTATTATTCGAATAAAACGATGGCTATTGTTGCAAAGGCTTTGCATCAAAATGCCGAACCTTTTTCAGCCGAAGCAAACAAAATTGAAAAAGCCACAGCCGACAAATTATGGATTCCAGAAAAAGGAATTTTTGCCGAATATAAAGATGCACTTGGCAAACGATTGTTGCACGATTCTCCAGGAATTTGGAGCATTTACCATACGATTGATTCTGAACTTGGAAATCCGTTTCAACATTATGAAATGCTTCGTTATGTGGATACGCAAATTCCTCACATTCCAATTGAAGTTGAGGGTTTAGACAAAAAAGATTTGTTTGTAATAAGTACGACCAATTGGCAACCTTATACTTGGTCGATTAACAATGTGGCATTGGCAGAGCAACTGCATACTTCGTTGGCGTATTGGCAAGGAGGAAATCCTGAGAAAGCCTTTAAAATGTGGGAAAGTGCCTTGGTCGAAAGTATGTATTTAAGTCCTTCGCCGGGTGGGTTTGAACAGTTAATGTACCAAGATGCGATTCGTGGCGAATTGTACCGTGACTTTGCCGACCCAATCGGAATGACGACGAGAACTTTGGTCGAAGGACTTTTCGGAATTCAACCAGATGCACTCGCTCATCAACTGACGATCAAACCCGGATTTCCTGAAAAATGGGATTCAGCTTCTTTAGAAATTCCTGATGTTTCTTTTTCTTTCAAAAGAGAAAAAAAC
>NZ_DATIDY010000005.1:0-3141 GCF_035456085.1 Flavobacterium sp. | reverse complement strand
ACAGCTTTATCAGAGTGAACGAAATTCCAATAAATAAAATGCTCTTCAGGAAATGGTTCTCCTCCAAAAATATAGATCGTAGCATTTTCACTCATTTCAAACTGACAAAGACTACTTTCTTTGGCAACCAGAATTTGTTTTGAAGTATATGTATTTCCATCGCTTTTTATTTCTCCTTCCAAAATATACATCGCGCTTTCGCCAAAAAGTTCGTTTCCAATATTCAAAGTTGTTTTGGATTTACTTTTGATTTCAATCAGATACAAAGGACTATAAACCGGCACTAAAGATTTTCTACCAAAAGCCTCGCCCGCGATCAATTTAATTTTAGCATTGTCTTGTTCCCACTCTTGAATATCTTTGGCTTCAATATGGGTAAATGAAGGTTCAATATTTTCTTTCTCTTTTGGTAATGCTACCCAAATTTGCAGGCCGTGAAGTCTTTTATCAGTAGTTCTTAAATACTCAGGAGTACGCTCAGAATGAACTACACCTTTACCAGCAGTCATCCAATTGACAGCGCCGGGAGTAATCTCCATTTCGATACCCGTGCTGTCCCTGTGCAAAATTGCCCCTTCAAACAAATAAGTAAGCGTCGACAATCCGATATGTGGATGCGGAGGCACATCCAGGTTTTGATAATCTTTGAGATCTGCAGGTCCCATATGATCCAAAAATACAAAAGGTCCAACAGCACGTTTTTGTCGGAAAGGCAACAGTCTACCAACAAGAAAGTTACCAATATCGGCAGCTCTTTCTTCTATAATTAATCCAATGTTTGACATAGTTGAAGTTATTCAGGTTATCGAATAGGTTTATTTTATTATAAATGTCTTTTGCTATTCTAAAAAGACCATTCTAAGTTACTAAATTAAGTATAAAACATATAACGAATACAGATGACATCATTCTATTATTATAAATTATACTCAACACTTCTTACATGTAAAAAAACTGATTATTAACCAGTTAAATACAAATAATTTAAAAAATTCATATTTTTTTTAATAACTTTAAAGGATAGAACAACTAAAATAATATACACTATGAAAAAGAAACTTATAATTGCGGCTATTTTGTTTGGAACTTACACATTTGCCAATGCACAAACCATTGGAGATATTACAAAAGCAACCAACACTGCTACTAAAACGGCAGCTGCGGCAAGTACATTTGATGTTGCTACTATTTCCAATCAAGTTATGGGACTTTTATCACCCAAATTAAAACTAACGGATGCTCAAAAACCAGCCGTCAATTCATTAGTCAATGAGATTCTGAACAAAAAGAAAAGTGTTTTACCAACCAAAAAAACGGATTTAGCTGGTTATACTTCCAAAATGACCGCCACAAGAGAATCCTTTATAACTAAAATAAAAAAATTAATTACACCAGCTCAATTTCAAGCCTTGACACCTTTGTTGCCAAAATCAGCGCAATCACTTACGCCTTTAGCACAAATGTTGTTTTAGAAAATACATTTTTTAAAAGATATTTCAAAAAAATTGCCACAGACAAAACCTGTGGCAATTTTATTATCAGGGAATTATTTTAGATACTCACATCTCTCTCTTCTTCAACATTTTCTACACCATCAATTTTTTTGACTTCAGTGATCGAAATGTTATTTGGTCTTACAACAATTACTCCTATCATTTCCAGAATTTCAATATCAGAAATTCCTTTTGCTTGTAAAGCAGCAGCAACTTGTTGTATTAACCCTTGTTTGACGGAAATTACCAATTTTGTTTTCATAATTTATTTTGCTATAGGTCGCTTATAGAAAAAACGTACCTGTTATAATTTGCCATAAATTACACAATTGTTTTTGATAGTTAATAGCTAACATTTCAATTTACATAATTCAAAAAATCTAATTACATCACGATTTAATTGGTTGGTTGAGATTGCAATGACATAATCCGTTTTTATTGTGCAATTCATGGCAAATTTTATTTTTTAAAACTCTTGAATCTCCCCGATTGGATTGGCAGAATCATTAGAAAAACTTGGATCTTTCAAAATTGGTACTTTAGGAAATGGAATTGGGCGTGGTATTGGTCTTGGAATAGGAAGTAATTTTATTTTTGTTGGAGCTTGTACCAAACCTACTCCTATAGCTGGTAAAGGTTTTGCTGTTGTAAGTAGTTTTTTCCATAAATTAATTCCTTTAAGACCTGTTGCCTGAGCATACAATGCAGCAATCCCAGCAACGTGAGGTGTTGCCATACTTGTTCCACTCCAAGTTGCATATTTAGTTGGGAGTTTTGTAGAAGAAAAAACATTAACTCCAGGTCCCATAATATCTACAGCACCATATGATGGATAAAGTCCACCATTAGAAAAATAAGCAATATTTAAAGAAACATCAACTGCACCTACTGCCATAATTGAAGGACAATTGGCTGGATGAGAAACTGGTCTAACAGTTCCTGGTCGAGAAGAATCATTTCCTGCAGCTGCAACAATTAAAGTACCTTTAGCCAATACACTTGCTGCAACTGATTCAAAAACGGTAGAGTAACCAGGTCCAGAAGTAGGAGCTCCAAGGGACATACTTATAACTGCACAACCATTGGCAACAGCCCAGTTGATACCAGCAAGAATTCCTCCATCTGCTCCATGACCAGAATTACTCAAGACTTTTCCAATGTAAATTTTTGCATCATATGCGATTCCATATCTTTCAATTGCAGGTGCAGGACTTTTAGGTCCACAAGATGTTCCTGTACAATGTGTACCATGACCATGACCATCTTGGGCAGTTTCACCAGTAATAAAACTATGTGAAATAATAGGTCTTCCAGCAAAATCAGGATGGCTAAAATCAAATCCGGTATCTAGAATGGCAACTTTAATTCCTGCTCCGCTATATGGATTATATTTTAAGAAAGCCGTTGGAGTTACGTTGGTTGCTTTCAATCCCCAAGTTGAACCAATAGATTCTACTTCAAAATCAGTTTCTCCATTTTCATAATAAGATCCGGCTTCTTCATCAACACCTATTAACATTTCAGACATTTTGTTTACGGCATCACGATAACCTTCTACATATTTTTGTGTAGTTTCGTCCAACATAGTGTGAAGTGCATGAACTACTCTTTCTGGCTCTACAATCACTTGTTTATCTCCAAATGCAGC
>NZ_DATIDY010000004.1:0-7401 GCF_035456085.1 Flavobacterium sp. | reverse complement strand
TTTTTTTTGGATCTCTCAAAGATAAAATAATTATAACAGGACGTTTTGCAATTGTTATAAAATTTTAAAATGTGGGTAATTTTACAAAAAACGTATCTGTTTTATTTTTTATATTTGTAGTCATGAAGTTTTTAGACTTCTAAAGTATTAAATACAGACATATATGCAAAACATTCCTAGTGTTGACTTGCGTGATTTCCTTTCGGACGACCCGAAACGTAAACAAAAATTTGTAAATGAAATCGGAAGTGCATTCGAAGATATAGGCTTCGTAGCACTTAAAGGACATTTTTTAAATGACCAATTAGTTGATGAGTTGTATGGTGAAATCAGAAATTTTTTCGCTTTGCCATTAGAAACCAAACACAGCTATGAGATTCCTGGAATTGGAGGACAAAGAGGTTATGTATCTTTTGGAAAAGAACATGCCAAAGGCCGTAAAGAAGGGGATTTAAAAGAGTTCTGGCATTTTGGACAATATGTGGATTCTGATTCCAAATATGCGTCAGAATATCCTAAAAATGTTGAAGTAAAAGAATTACCTCGTTTTAATGTTGTTGGTAAAGAAGCTTATCAAATGCTAGAAAAAACTGGAGTGTATGTATTGAGAGCTTTGGCTTTGCATCTTGGATTAGATGAGTTTTATTTTGATCAGTATGCTAAAGATGGAAATTCAATATTGAGACCAATTCACTACCCTCCTATTACTTCTGAACCTGAAAATGCTATTAGAGCTGCGGCTCACGGCGATATCAACTTGATTACTTTGTTGATGGGAGCTCAAGGTAAAGGATTGCAAGTTCAAAACCACAATGGAGATTGGATTGATGCAGTTGCTGAACCAGATGAATTGGTTATTAATGTTGGCGATATGTTATCACGTCACACTAATAATAAACTGAAATCGACAATCCATCAGGTGGTTAATCCTCCTAGAGAATTATGGGGAACTTCACGTTATTCTATTCCATTTTTTATGCATCCGGTAAGCGATATGAAACTGGATTGTTTAGAAAATTGTATCGATGATGAAAACCCAAAGAAATTTGAAGACATTACAGCAGGAGAATACCTGTATGAACGTCTAGTAGACTTAGGTTTAATTAAGAAGTAAGAAATAAAATTCCAAAACTGAAATTCCAAATTCCAATAACCTTTTGGGATTTGGAATTTGGTTTTTTTATAATTTAAAATTATGGATTTACAAGATCAATTAAAAAACCTTTTTCCAGACCACCAAATGGCTCCAGAAGAAGAAATTGAGAAAGAAGCACATCAATTATACGTTCAAAAAGAACCTATGATTTGCAAATTCGAAAAAAGAAAAGGAAAAGCAACTACAATTATCGAAGGTTACGAAGGAACTGACGAGGATTTTAAAATTTTAGCGAAAGAAATTAAAACTAAACTAAGTGTTGGTGGCACTTTCAAAGACGATTCGATCATCATTCAAGGGGATTATCGTGATAAAATAATGACTATTTTGAAAGAAAAAGGATTTAAAGTAAAACGCGTAGGAGGGTAAAAAGTTTGAAGTTTAAGGTTTAAGTAGTTTAAGCCTTATACATTTTAAACTTTAAACAAATAAACCTTAAACAAAAAACAATGGCTATACAACAATCGGAATTAATACTCAATCCTGACGGGAGTGTGTATCATTTGAATTTAAAACCTGAAAACATTGCCCACGATATTATTTTCGTTGGCGATCAAGATCGAGTTGCAAAAATTACTAAACATTTTGATTCGATAGAATTTTCTACTCAAAAAAGAGAATTCAAAACCCAAACCGGAACTTACAAAGGCAAACGAATAACGGTGATGTCAACTGGAATTGGACCTGATAATATTGATATTGTTATCAATGAACTGGATGCTTTGGTCAACATTGATTTGAAAACTAGAAAGCCAAAAGAAAAACTAACATCTTTGAATATCATTCGTATTGGAACTTCTGGTTCTTTGCATGCTGATATTCCTGTAGATAGTTTTGTTATGGCTCAATTTGGACTTGGTCTTGACAATATGCTCCGCTCCTATTTAATCGATTCAGTTTCCAATGCTGCAATCGAGGATGCATTTATTCAACATACCAATTGGGATTTACAAAAAGGAAGACCCACCGTGATTCCAGGCTCTCCCATATTGGAAAAAAGACTGGACAGTAACAGAATTTATAAAGGAATTACAGCAACAGCCGGAGGTTTTTACGGTCCACAAGGACGTGTTTTGCGTTTGAATATTCAAGATCCAGAATTAAATTCCAAAATGGATAATTTCTCATTTGAAGGAACCCGAATAACAAATCTTGAAATGGAAACGTCAGCGATTTATGGGCTTTCAGCACTATTAGGTCATCAGGCTTTATCTCTTAATGCAATTATTGCCAATAGAGCAAGTGGAAATTTTAGTAGCGATCCATACAAAGCTGTAGATGAATTGATTGAATATACACTTAATAAATTGGCAGAGTAAGATGTTGCAAAATTTCTAAGTTACTGAGCGCTTAAACTTAGTAACTTAGAAACTCAGCAACTTTTTCAATAAAAAAAAGTACTTTTACAAAAAGCAATTTCAATTCCCTTTTTGGGTATCATGATACAATTTAACAAAACTAATTTTAACCTCGTAAAAGCCAAGTTTCAGTTGAAAAAACCTTGGGATAGGTTTGTTATCTTTTTTTTGAGTATCCTGATTACAATCCCTTTATTTGTAGTACTTCACCAAAATTTAATTGACCCACAATGGTATTTTAATATCGACAGAATTATATTGTTTATTCTGGTTTTGGTACTTGTTTATACCCTTTTATACACATTAAGAACTATCATTATCATTTGCTTGGCGCTTTATTTTTTACTACTTATTTATGGAAGTCTGTTTGGAAATTTCAGCTTTAATTCTGTTTTTGATGACTACAATTCTATGTTGTATTCGATGAACAACAACCCATTTCCACAGGATATTATAATTGCAAAACTCCTACCTTTTCCAAATAAAAATGAGATAATCAAAGCCATAGAATTCGAAAATCCAAAGGTTAGAAACTTTGCTATAATGGCTACCACAAAGCATTTTGAAAATATCAAAGGATACCCGGATTATAGAAATTTAATTCAGTGTTTTGCCGTTTTCAAAGAAATAAACAGTAGATGGCATTATGTAAATGACCCAAAAAACGGAGATTATATCGCAACAGCCCATGAATCATTAATGTATTTTTCGGGCGACTGCGACGATCACTCCATTTTGATGGCGGCCAGCATCAAATCTATTGGCGGAACTCCGAGACTTATTCATACAAAAGGGCATATTTATCCCGAAATTTTAATCGGAACCATGAAAGATCTTGAAAAAGCAAATTATCTAATTAAAAATGTACTATTCACCGAAGAAAGCCGAAATAAACAACTCAGTTACCACATTGACGAACACAATCAAGTATGGTTAAATCTCGATTATACAGCAAAATATCCCGGAGGCCCTTTCCTTTCCGAAGAAATACTCGGAGCTTTGACTTTGGATTAAAAAACAATTTGGGCGTGACCCCATTAAGCAAAGGGGCTTACCTATTGCAACGCTTATAACGCCCCTTTACTTAATGCGGTCGGGCTATCCATGCTACTTCGGTAGCTTATTCCTATCCCTCACGCAGTCAAAACAACTTTAGCCAATCAATAGTCTTCAAGTTATTTTTTTTCAAATACAAATTCGCCTTACTAAAATGTTTATTCCCAAACCATTTACCTTGGTTGGCACTCATTGGCGAAGGATGTCCGGATTCTAAAACAAGATGTTTAGTTCTGTCAATTTTTGAACCTTTCTTTTGAGCAAAACTTCCCCAAAGCAGGAAAACCACATTTTCTTTCTCTTCCGAAATTTTTTGAATAACGGCATCTGTAAACAAATTCCATTTGAGGTGCTTATGGCTATTTGGATTGTCTTTTCGAACGGTTAATGAAGCATTAAGTAATAAAACGCCTTGCTTTGCCCAAGGTTCTAAATTGCCTGATGTTGGCATAAAAATAGAATCCAAATCATCGTTCAATTCCCTGAAAATATTACGCAACGATGGCGGAATTCGAACCGAATCGTTTACCGAAAATGCCAAACCATTAGCTTCTCCATCACCATGATATGGGTCTTGGCCAATAATCACCACTTTTACATTATCAAACGAGCAATTATTAAAAGCTGCAAAAATCAATTCTTTAGGAGGAAAACAAACATGATTTTTGTATTCCTCATCTACAGTTTTCATTAAATCCAAGAAATAAGGTTTCTGAATTTCATCGGCTAAAATGGATTGCCAGGAAGGACTGAGATTGTACAGCATAATTATCTTTTGCAGTAAAGTTCGTAAAGTTTTTGCAAAGAGAAGAAAGAAAATGGTTTTTGACTTTTTACTTTGTAACTTTGGAACTTCGATTTTAGACTTTTGACATAAAAAAATGATCTCCATTACAGAAAAAACATTACAGGATTTACAATTTCCAACGGTTCTCGAAACTATTTCAGAGATTTGTAATACCGATATTGGAAAACAAAAAGCCTTAGAAATAACCCCTTTTAGAGACAAAGAAACTTTGATGAGTGCATTGTTGCAGACATCAGAGTATGTTTCTTCTTTTCAAAATAACAATGCGATTCCTAATCATGGTTTTGATGCCATTACTTATGAAATAAAATTTTTAGCCATTGAAGATAGTTTTCTGGAAGTAGGCAGCTTTAGAAAAATCGCTACGATTTCAGAAACGACAAATGTTCTTTTGGCGTTTTTAAATAAATTCAATGACTATTATCCTAACCTTGCGGTCAAAGGGAGTGGAATACAACTTACCAAAGAAATTGTAACGCTTATCAATGTTGTCGTTGATAAATATGGCGAAATAAAAGATGATGCTTCTCCGCGATTACAGGAAATCCGACGTGAAATGAATTTGGTTCGTGGTAAAGTGAATCAAAGTTTTGGTTCAGCTTTGACACAATATAACAGTTTGGGTTATTTAGATGATATCAAAGAAAGTTTTGTTCAAAATCGTCGCGTTCTGGCAGTTTTAGCAATGTATCGCCGCAAAGTAAAAGGATCTATTTTAGGAAGTTCAAAAACAGGAAGTATTGCTTACATCGAACCTGAAAATACTTTAAAGTATTCAAGAGAATTAGGCAATTTAGAATATGAGGAAAAAGAAGAAATCACCCGAATTCTGAAACATTTATCCAATCAAATTCGTCCTTTTTTACCTTTGCTCATTCAGTACCAGGATTTCCTTAGTGATATTGATGTTGTTGCTGCCAAAGCAAAATATGCCAATAAAATAAACGGAATTCTACCAACAATTACAGAAGAAAGAAGATTGTTTTTCAGAGAAGCTTACCATCCTATTTTGTATTTGACCAATAAGCAAAAAAAAGAAATCACATATCCACAAACAATTGAATTAAGTCAGGAAAAAAGGATAATTGTAATTTCTGGACCAAATGCCGGAGGAAAAACCATCTCGATGAAAACAGTAGGTTTGTTGCAATTGATGTTGCAATCGGGTATGTTAATTCCAGTTCATGAGCGAAGTGAGACTTTCCTTTTTGATAGAATACTGACAGATATTGGAGATAATCAATCTATTGAAAATCACCTAAGTACGTATAGTTATCGTTTAAAGAACATGAACTACTTTTTGAAAAAGTGCAACAAGAAAACCATGTTTCTGATTGATGAATTTGGTACAGGTTCTGACCCTGAATTGGGTGGAGCTTTGGCTGAAATTTTCTTGGAAGAGTTCTATCATCGTGAAGCTTTCGGATTGATTACAACGCATTATTCAAATCTAAAGATTTTAGCGAATGAATTACCTTTTGCAACTAATGCGAATATGTTATTCGATGAAAAATCTTTGGAACCGATGTACAAATTAGTTTTAGGTCAAGCGGGAAGCTCTTTTACATTTGAGGTAGCTCAGAAAAACGGAATTCCTTTTGGATTAATCAATCGTGCCAAGAAGAAAATTGAAGTTGGAAAAGTTCGTTTTGATAAAACTATTGCTACACTTCAAAAAGAGCGTTCCAAGCTCGAAAGAACTTCTTTAAATTTAAAGGAAGAAGAAATCCGGGCTCGTGAAGAAAGTAAAAAAATGGAGAATATAAATGTCAAAATCAAGCAAAAACTAGAAAGCTATCAGGAGTTGTATGATGAGAATCAGAAGACGATTTATATTGGACAAAAAATTAGTGATATTGCTGAGAAATATTTCAACAACAAAAACAAAAAAGAGCTTATTGGTGAGTTTTTGAAAATTGTAGAAATAGAAAATTCCAAACGTAAAAAAGCCACACCTAAAGAAATTAAGGCAAAAGTAGAACTGAAAAAAGAAATCATCAAAGAAGTTGAGAAAAAGGTTGAGGAAATCAGAATAGAGAAAAAGGAAAAGAAACTGAAACCTGTTATCGAAAAACCAAAACCTATTTTAAAAGTTGGTGATCGTGTACGAATGCTCGACGGAAAATCGGTTGGAAGTATTGATGCCATTGAAAAAAACAAAGCTACTGTCAACTACGGTATTTTTACTTCAAAAGTGAATTTGGATGAATTGGAATTAGTTGAGGCGGTAAAGAAATAATCTATTGTGCTTTCAGCAGAACCGTTATCAAAGTCATTTCAAGGCACTAAGCAATAACATAATTAAAAAATAATCGAGACGAAATTACCTATAGAGATTACTTCATTCCTCACAATGACTAAAAAATGCTAAGCCTTCCTCAAAACAAAAAAATAATTCTCTTTGACGGAGTTTGTAATTTATGCAACTCTGCCGTTCAATTCATTATTGAACATGACAAAAAAGATGTTTTTCGGTTTGTGGCTTTGCAATCTGAATTGGGAGAGAAAATATTGAAGCATATTGGCATAAATCCTGCTCATATAGACAGTATTATTTTGTACGAACCTGGAATTGCGTATTATTACAAATCACAGGCCGCTATTCAGATTTCAAAAAATCTTAGTGGATTTTGGCATTTTGGAACTGTGTTTAAAATTTTTCCAAAAGCTATAAGTGACGCCCTTTATGACTACATCGCCAAAAACCGTTATAAATGGTACGGCAAAAAAGAGAGTTGTATGATCCCTACTTTTGAATTGAAATCAAAATTTTTGGAATAATTTTGATTATATGACAAATATCATTTCTTTTGAGATATCTGTGCTATAAATTTGTCTCATCTTAAAAGTTGATTTTTATTAGAGATTGTTCATATATAAACCGTGCATTCATAGTTGTTGCGATTCGGTAAATTGGTTTAAATATGAACTGTGTTTTAAAGTTAAATTCTAATAGAATGAAATGATTAGTTTATTTTTCTAAAAATAAGAAGAGGATGCCTTTCTGTGAGCATCCTTTTTTT
>NZ_DATIDY010000003.1:0-31779 GCF_035456085.1 Flavobacterium sp. | reverse complement strand
CAATACCAATGACAAAAAAAGAGATACTCACTTAAGAAGTCCTGATTTTTTTGACGCTAAAAAGTTTCCGAAAATTTCTTTCTACTCCACTAAATTCAAAAGAATCGGAGAAACTACGTTTGAAATAATCGGTAAACTAACTATCAAAGAAACCACCAAACCGACTATTTTACATATTGATTACTGCGGAAGCAATATCGATCACTTAGGAAACACAAAAGCAGGTCTGAAATTAAAAGGAATTATTAATCGCAGAGATTATGGTTTGGTCTGGAATTCTGCAATAGAAAGTATGGGTATTATAATCGGTGACGAAATAAAAATAAATGGCAATCTGGAATTAATAAAGGAACAACATTAATAATACTATCAGCACATATAAATACTAATGGCATAAATTAACCTATTCGTAATCCATTTTCTATTTCAAAATTGGGAGCTAATAAAATAACATCTCCCTCCTCGCCTACAGCGCCAAGTACTAAGCATTCGCTCATGAAGTTCCCAATTTGCTTTTTGGGAAAATTGACTACGGCCACGATTTGCCTGCCAACCAAAACTTCTTTAGCATATCGTTTAGTGATTTGTGCAGATGATTTTCGAATTCCGATTTCAGTTCCGAAATCAATCGTTAGCTGAAAAGCGGGTTTTCGCGCTTCGGGAAAATCATTGACTTCGAGTATTGTTCCCACTCGCATTTCTACTCTTTCAAATTCTGACCAAGTTAAATCCATTTTTTTTTAAAGCTGCTAAGTTATTAAGAGGCTAAGGCTCTAAGAGATTTGATAAAAATAGTTAAAAAAAATCCCAAAACTTTCGTTTTGGGATCCTAAATTTTCATCACAATACAGACTGACGTTGCGATGCGAAATCATCTGTACAGACGTTGCATTGCAACGTCTCTACAAATTATTTAACGTCCATTAATTCAACGTCAAAAATCAAAACAGCATTTGGTGGAATCACTCCTCCTGCTCCTGCAGGCCCGTATCCTAAATCTGATGGAATTACAAAACGAGCTTTATCACCAACTGATAACAAAGCAATTCCTTCGTCCCATCCTTCGATTACCTGACCTTGACCTAATCTGAATTCGATTGGTTTTTTTCTTGGGTAAGAAGAATCAAAAACTTTACCGTTATCTAAAGAACCTTCGTAATGAACAGAAACTGTTTTACCATTTTCAGCTTTTTTACCAGAACCTCTTTGAATGAATTGGTAACGTAAACCACTTTCAGTTTTCTCAAAACCTGCAGCTAACTGTTCCATTTTTGCTTCTGATTCAGCTTTTGCAGCCGCTTCTCTTTTCATACGAGCTCCTTTTAAACCAATAAAAGCTTCGATTGCATTCCATTTTTGAGCTTCTTCACCAACTCTGATGATTTCAACTGTTTCTAATGCATCACCTTGAGCAACTGCATCAACTACATCTTGTCCTTCTACAACATGACCGAAAACAGTGTGTTTGTTGTCTAACCAAGAAGTTGGTACGTGTGTAATAAAGAATTGAGAACCATTTGTCCCAGGACCAGAATTAGCCATAGAAAGTACTCCCGGACGGTCGTGTTTCAAAGATGGGTGAAATTCATCATCAAATTTGTAACCTGGATCTCCAGTTCCAGTTCCTTTTGGACAACCTCCCTGAATCATGAAATCAGGAATTACTCTGTGGAAATTTAAACCATCATAGAACTTTTGCCCTTGAGGTTTTACTTTATTTTCCATATTTCCTTCAGCAAGAGCAACAAAGTTACCAACTGTTCCAGGTGTCAAATCGTGTGTTAATTTTACTAAAATCGAACCTTTTGCAGTGTTGAATTTAGCGTATATTCCGTTTTCCATTTTGTTTATTTTTTGTTGAGGCGCAAATTTACAAATTAATTCAATATTAATCTGCCCTTTCTATTTTTTAGAATTTGGTTTATAAGTAAGTCCGTAAACTACTAACGATAAAAGCGCCAAAACAGCACAACCGATAGTAACAGCATGCCAACCTCCCAATTTCCACAGTAATAATCCGTAAGCTGAGCCAGCTGCTGTTCCTAAAAAACTAAACGACATGAATACCGTGTTCAATCTGTTTCTGGCTTCGGGTAAAAGTGAATATACCCTAGTTTGATTTGATATATGAACACTTTGAATTCCGATATCCATAAGTACAATTCCAATAATAATTCCGATGACACTTGCTGTCGAAAAATAATAAACTACGAAACTAATTAAAAGCAATAAACAGCCATAACCAACAGCAATTCGCGAATTTCCTTTATCTCCAAGTTTCCCAACTAATGGTGCTGCCAAAGCTCCGGAAGCTCCCACAATTCCAAAGAGTCCAATTGTCGCGCTATTAAAATGAAATGGTTCATCCGAAAGTAACAAAACCATTGTTGTCCAAAAAGCACCAAACTGTGCAAAAGAAAATGCATTGATCAGAGTCGCTTCTCGCAAAAGAGGTTGTGTTTTTATCAATGAAAAAAGCGACTGAATTAATTGACCATACGAACCTGTAAACTGAGGTCTGTTGACTGGAAATGTTTTTTGGATAACAAAAAATATCAGGAGACAAATTCCCGCTGCAATCCAAAACATTGCCCGCCATCCAAAGAGTTGGCCAACAAAACCACTTACTGTTCTGGAAATCAAAATTCCTATCAATAATCCGCTCATGATTATTCCAATTACTTTTCCACGTTGTTCCGGAGAACTTAAAGAAGCTGCTAAAGGCAAAATAAGTTGCGGCACAATCGAAGCCATTCCGATAAGTAATGAAGCTATCTCTAAAATAAAAAAACTTTTAGCTGTAGCTGCAATAATTAAAGCTATTACTGAAGCAAAAGTTGTAATCAGAATTTGTTTTTTGCGTTCGATTTTATCTCCAAGAGGTACCATAAAAAACAAACCGATTGCATAACCGGCTTGTGTTAAATAGGTTATTGTTCCCGCATTTGCTTCAGGGATTTTAAATTCTTTAGCAATTAAAACAATTAAAGGTTGGCAGTAATATAGATTTGCAACTATAATTCCAGTGCAGGCTGCCATAAATAAAACATTTGTTTTGGATAAATTCATGTGCAAGATATTGTTCTAATAGCTAACAGTTTCTTATTTCATAAAATCTTCTCGAATAGGACTAAAAACGTCAATCAACAAACCATCTTCAAGGCAAAGTACACCATGAACAACGTGAGGCGGAATGTAAAAACAATCTCCTTCTTTCATTACTTTGGTTATTCCATTGATGGTTACTTCAAATGAACCTTTAGCAACATTGGTAACTTGCGAATGGTAATGCTCATGTAGTGTTCCAATAGCTCCTTTTTCGAAAAGCACATTGACCATCATAATGGTATCATCATAACCCATAATTTTACGTTTGATCCCCTCACCTACTACTTCCCATTCTAGATCTTCGTCTTTTATAAATTCTCTGCTTGCTCCAAATTTTTGCATTGTATTTTATTTTTTTATAGTTTGAATATATTTTCTTTTTTTTTCAACGCAAAAATAACTCATAGACTGCCATTCAAACAATAATAAAATCATTTAATTGCAACCTATGAGTTATTCTGTAAAATTAAGTTTAATTCCTTAACAACTACAAACTCAATTGCTCGTCAATTAGATTAATCAAGCTCTGTTCAGATACACTGTCTGAAAGTATTGTTCCGAATTTCTTAATGGTTTAGTAAATAACTATTTATTTTTTTATTCCAGTATTTCAAAACAGAAATAGTATAAAAAACAAACCCCGCTATAATTGCTTTAAACGAGGTATGCTTATCTAATTTATGGATACAATTATTGCTTTATTTTATAGCTTAGAAAACATTTCTTTCATATTTTCAGGATCCATCACAGACATATCAATGAGACGAAGTGCTTTGACCATTTTGAGTGTAGTGGTTTTATATTTTTGAAAATGTGGCGTTTTTAAATGGGATTCATATGCCTCTTTATTTGCATATATTTCCAAAATTCTTATTTGGATTGGATTATCCTTTTGAAACATTGGAAAAATAGAAATAACACCTGGCTCTAATGCAACTGAGGCGCTGGATTCCTCTTTAAGAATTTCACTATATTCCTTAACGAAATTAGAATCAATTTCGATTTCTGTAAGTCTTACAATCATTTCGTTTTGAGCTGTGATACTATCAATTGAAAAAAACATCAGTAGTGTAATTAGAATAGTTTTCATTTTATATAACTTATAATGGTTCACCAAACTTATGCCTCTCAAATATATCTAAAATATTCTTAATAAATTATAAAACCATCATACTCTTATGAAAATCAACACCCTAGTCTTGCTGCCAATGGACAGCAGGAAATAGCTCCAAAAAAAATGACACTCTTTCGAATGCCATTTTTTATATTGAATTTTAAAAAATTACTTAACTAATAGTCCAGCATTTTTCAAATAAGGTTCAACTTGCATGTCGTGACCGATAAAATCTTTGAATGCTTTGTTTAAATCAACGCTATTGCCGACAGACAAAATGTATTTTTTAAATCTTTCGCCATTTTCTCTGGTCATTCCGCCATGAGCTTCCATCCAATCGTAGGCGTTGTAATCTAAGGTTTTTGACCAAGTGTATGCATAATAACCCGCTGAGTAACCGCCTCCCCAAATGTGAGCAAAATAAGGAGTATGGTAACGCGGTGGTACTTCATTAACCAATAATCCGTATTTCTCTAAAGCTTCTTTTTCGAAGACTAAAGTAGGTTTGAAATCGGATTCTTTTTCGACACTATGCCAAGCCATATCAAGTGTTGAAGCTGCTAGAATCTCTGTTACATCATAACCTTTATTGAATGTTTCGGCTTTTTTGATTTTATCAATGAGCTCTTGTGGCATTGGCTGTTTGGTTTGATAATGAATTGCATAACTTTTCAATACTGTTGGATCTAAAGCAGCGTGTTCATTGATCTGAGATGGAAATTCTACATAATCTCTTGGTACCGAAGTTCCAGATAATGATTCATATTGCTGATTGGCAAACAGTCCGTGTAGAGTATGTCCAAACTCATGAAACATCGTAGTTACATCATCAAAACTGATTAAAGATGGATTGCCACCAACTGGTTTGGCAAAATTGTAAACATTTACAATTACTGGTTTTTGTTTTAAATAATGAGATTGATTAACAAAAGTATTCATCCAGGCGCCACCTTTTTTATTATCACGCGTATAAAAATCTAAATAATAAATAGCGATAGACGTCCCTTTATCATCAAATACCTCATATACTTTTACATCTGGGTTGTAAACTGGTAAATCTTTTCTTTCCTTGAAAGTGATTCCATACATTTGTTTGGCAGCAAAGAAAACGCCTTTTTCCAAAACAGTAGTTATTTCAAAATAAGGTTTAATCTGGCTTTCGTCCAAATCGTATTTTGCTTTACGCACTTGTTCTGCGTAGAAATTCCAATCCCAAGGTTCTAGTTTGAAACCTCCATTTTGGGCGTCAATTAAATCTTGAATTTCCTTAGCTTCCACTTTAGCTTTGGCAACGGCTGGACCTGCAATCTGTGCTAATAGTTTCATGGCTGGTTCTGGTGTTTTTGCCATTTGGTCTTGTAATTTCCATTCGGCAAAACTTTTCTTGCCCATCAAATTGGCTTTTTGCAAACGCAATCTTACTATTTTTTCTAAAGTTTCGCGAGTATCACCTTCGTCATTTTTTTCGGCACGATACCAAGATGCTTTGTATATTTTTTCTCTTGTTGCGCGATTTTTTAAACTAACTAATAAAGGTTGTTGAGTTGTATTTAATAAACCTATTAGATATTTATTTTCATAACCTGCTTCTTTGGCTTTTTGTTTAGCAGCTTCAATTTCGGCTGCGCTTAAACCGTCCAAATCGGCTGCATTATCGAATAAAACGGCTCCATTTTTTCGGGCTAATAACAATTTATTATCAAAAAGAGTACTTAAAGTTGCTAATTCTCCATTGATTTTCTTCATTTTTTCTTTATCTGCTTCAGATAAATTAGCTCCAGCCAATTCAAATTTTTGCAGATAGAATTCAGTCAGTTTTTTGTCTTCTCCTTTTAATTTAGTTAAGTCAATTGCTTTAAAACGATTATACAATTTACTGTTCAAAAAAATCTTATCATTATGAGCAGAAAAAATAGGCGCATATTCTTCTTCAATCGCCTGCAACGTTGGATTGGTATTAGCACCTGTTAGATTATAAAAAATCCCTGTGGCTCTATTCAGATCCTCACCCATTGTTTCCAAAGCTAAAACAGTATTTTGAAAGGTGGGTTTAGCAGGATTATTTGCTATTTTTTCGAGATTCTCAGTATCAACTTTTAAACCATATTCGAATGCAGGTTTAAATTGATCGTCTTTAATAATACTAAAATTGGGTGCCTGATACTGTAACGTGCTTTTTTGCAATAATGGATTTTTCATTTTTTCGGTATTGTTTTGTGCATTTGTATTTTGCATTGGCAGCAAAAAAACAAAACACAATAAATTCATCCCTATTAATGTAGATGTAATTCGCATATTAAATATTTTATGAATTAGTAAGTTATAAAATTAATTAAAAAAACCTTTTTAGTCTATTTAAATCACAAACAATTCAATAATTCATTTTTTTTTCAAATATTCGATCATTACTCTAAATCCCGAACACAAAAGCTGAAATAAATTTTAAATTTGTTTTAAGCTTTTAAACTAAGCACATGAATTCTTCAGACAACAAAACCTGATGGTTTGAAAACTGGTATTAAGTAATCATTCTTTTAAACAAAAGTAGCTTATGAGTATAATTAGACATAAACATTTCTTTCTCTCCTATTCTGAAGAACACGAACAAGCAGAATGGGCTGCTTATTACTTAACAGCACAGTCTCAGACGCAACGTCATTGTTACGATCGCCCTTATTTTAGGCAAGATCCATTGGTTGATACTGAATCGGCACATTGGAGAAATTACAAAGACACGGGCTACGACAAAGGGCATCTTGTTCCTGCGGCCGATATGCGTTTTTCTGAAGAAGCTTATAATGAAACCTTTTTTACCTCGAATGTTTCGCCACAAAACAAAGCTTTTAATGCTGGTGTTTGGAACAGATTGGAACAAAAAGTCCGTTATTGGGCAGATAAATATTCGGCGCTTTTCGTCGTGACGGGAGGAATTTTAGAAGACGATTTGATCACGATTGGTGAAGAAGAGGTTTCAGTTCCAGAATATTTTTTCAAAATTGTAGTTCGGGTTCAAAATGATAGTTTAGTTATGATTCCGTTTTTAATTCCTAATGCAGAATCGGATGCGCCACTGTATACTTTTGCGACAACTATTGATACTATTGAACAAATTACAGGAATCAATTTTAATCAAAAACTAGTTGAAAGAATAGAAGAAAAGATTAAAAAAGAGCTTAGTTATAAAGAATGGAGCTTTAGCTAATGAAATATGATTAACCATTCTTGAAATAAAATTTATTTACTATTAAGTTTCTTTTTCAAAAAAATCTGAAATCTGAAATCTGAAATCTGAAATCTTTTGATGTACCTTTGCCCTTCTTAAAAAAGCAACATGAGAATTGATATTATCACCGTATTACCTGAATTATTAAGAAGCCCATTTGAAGCTTCGATTATGAAACGTGCTATAGACAAAGGGCTGGTAGAAGTTCATTTTCATAATTTAAGAGATTATACGACCAATAAACAAAAAAGTGTTGATGATTATCCTTTTGGCGGTGGTGCCGGAATGGTTATGACCGTTCAGCCAATAGATGCCTGCATTACTCATTTGAAAAGCCAGCGAGAATACGACGAAATTATTTATATGTCCCCAGATGGTGAAACGCTAAACCAAAAAATGGCCAACACCATGTCGATGTATGAAAACATTATTATTCTATGTGGTCATTATAAAGGAGTCGATCAACGCGTTCGTGATCATTTTATAACCAAAGAAATTTCAATTGGTGATTACGTACTTTCTGGAGGAGAATTGGGAGCATTAGTTCTTTGCGATTCCTTAATTCGATTAATACCAGGAGTATTAAGTGACGAAACATCAGCATTGACAGACAGTTTTCAGGATGGCTTGCTTTCGGGCCCTATTTATACTCGCCCTGCCGATTACAAAGGTTGGAAAGTTCCAGATGTTTTATTGAGTGGCCACTTTGCAAAAATTGACAAATGGAGAGAAGATACCGCTTATGAACACACAAAGAACAGAAGACCTGACTTACTAAAGGATTAATTTTCATATATTTATACTTTTTATAATTAATATTAGTTCACTCTATAATAACCTTAAAAAGTAAAATCATGAAAGAATTAATTATTAAAGCATTTTTAATTGTTACGTTTTTAATTTCTGCAACAACATTTGCACAAGGAATAAATAGAACATCCTTATTGAATGAACTCAACAAAACCTACGGTGTAGCGCTTAGCGCAGATGAAAAAACGTCTTATGAAAATGCCAACAATCAATTGGTATTGGAATTGTTTAGTGTCGACGAAAAGAACTTATCAAAGGAAAATCGTGATAAAGAAATCGATAAATTATTTGACAAAAGAGACAAAGCTTTAACTTCGTCACTGGGCATCAACAAATACAGCGACATTAAAGCCAAAACAGAAGATAAAATTGCAGAAACAAAACAGAAAGTAAAAGAGGGGAAAATGACGCCATAAGTTTCAAATACAAAAAGATAAATTCCAAATTTTAAAATTCCAAATTCCAATTAATTAACTTATTAAAAAAATGGAATTTGGAATTTGAATATTGAAAATTTTAACTACATTTGCACCCTCATTAGACCAACCTCTGGCGAAAACCGTGAATGTTGCTCTATTAAAACCATAAATTACATTTAAAATGGCAGATTTATTGAAATTCGTTCAGGACGAGTTCGTAACAAGAAAAGATTTCCCTGATTTCGGAGCTGGAGATACTATCACAGTTTTCTACGAAATTAAAGAGGGTGAAAAAACAAGAACACAGTTTTTTAAAGGTGTTGTTATTCAAAGAAGAGGTTCAGGAAACACTGAAACTTTTACAATTCGTAAAATGTCTGGTGCAATTGGAGTTGAGCGTATCTTCCCAGTTAACTTACCAGCTTTACAAAAAATTGAAATCAACAAGAAAGGTCATGTACGTAGAGCAAGAATTTTCTACTTCAGAGAACTTACTGGTAAAAAAGCTAAAATTAGAGATAAAAGAAGATAATTTATTAACTTCTTTAATTAATAAAAAGTCCCAATTCGATACTTTTCGAGTTTGGGACTTTTTTATTGATAATTTTTAGGCATCAAAAATCATAATTTAAAAATCAAAAGGCACTAAAAATATCAAATTAAGAATATCACAGAATATACGTTTAAAATTATTTTTTTAACCTAATTTTGAAACCCTATTACAACTTCATTTCATATATTTGCCCGCCTTACTCAATCGTTATAATTGCTGATAAGGTCATTAAAAACTTATGTTTTAGATTAAAAAAAAAAATAAAAAATGACACCAAAAGCTAAAATTTTTTACACTCTTACAGATGAGGCTCCTTTATTGGCTACCTATTCTTTTTTACCAATCGTTCAAGCATTTACTGCAACTTCTAATATCGAAATAGAAACAAGAGATATTTCTCTTGCCGGAAGAATCTTAGCTAACTTTTCGGATTTCCTTAAAGACGATCAAAAAACAGGAGATGCTTTAACAGAACTTGGAAAATTAGCTACTACTCCAGAAGCTAATATTATAAAGTTGCCAAACGTTTCCGCATCTGTACCGCAATTAAAAGCAGCTATTGCTGAATTACAATCTCACGGTTACGCGGTACCAAATTTCCCAGAAGACCCACAAAATGATACTGAAAAAGAAATTAAAGCTAAATATTCTAAAGTTTTAGGTTCTGCTGTGAATCCAGTTTTACGTGAAGGAAACTCAGATCGTAGAGCGCCAAGAGCTGTAAAGAATTTTGCAAAAGCAAACCCACATTCTATGGGAGCTTGGTCTGCAACTTCTAAAACAAAAGTAGCTTCAATGGCAAGCGGTGATTTTTACGGAAGTGAAAAATCGGTTACTGTTGCTGAAGCAAATGATGTAAAAATTGAATTTATTGCTAAAGATGGTTCTACAACTGTTTTAAAAGCAAGTACTCCATTAAAAGCTGGCGAAATTATTGATAGTTCTGTAATGAACATTTCAGCTTTAAAAAGTTTTGTTGCCAATGCAATTGCAGAAGCTAAAAACGAAGGAATTTTGCTTTCAGTTCACTTGAAAGCGACTATGATGAAGGTTTCAGATCCAATTATTTTTGGAGCTATTGTCGAAGTATATTTCAAAGACGTTTTTGCAAAATATGCTGATTTATTCAAAAAATTAAACGTTGATACCCGCAATGGTTTAGGTGATATTTATGCTAAAATCGCAGGACAGCCTGAACAAGCAGAAGTTGAAGCCGCTTTGACACAAGCGATCGAAAACGGTCCTGCGTTGGCAATGGTTAATTCTGAAAAAGGAATTACAAACCTACACGTTCCATCTGATGTAATTGTTGATGCTTCTATGCCGGCAATGATTCGTACTTCTGGACAAATGTGGGACAAAAACGGTAAACAACAAGATACCCTTGCTATTATTCCGGACAGATGTTATGCTGGAGTTTATACTGCCACTATCGATTTTTGTAAAAAACACGGTGCTTTCGACCCAAAAACAATGGGAAGTGTACCAAACGTAGGTTTGATGGCTCAAAAAGCCGAAGAATACGGGTCTCATGACAAAACTTTTCAAATGAGTGCTGATGGTGTTGTTCGTGTTGTTGATCAAAACGGAAATGTTTTAATGGAACAAGTTGTTGAAGCTAACGACATTTTCAGAATGTGTCAGGCTAAAGACGCTCCAATTCAAGACTGGGTAAAATTGGCTGTAAACAGAGCTCGTTTATCTAATACTCCAGCTGTTTTTTGGTTAGATGAAAACAGAGCACACGACAGAGAATTGATCGTTAAAGTTCAAAAATATTTAAAAGATTACGATACAACAAACTTAGACATCCGTATTCTAAACCCAGTTGCTGCAACTGAATTTACTTTAGACAGAATAATCAAAGGTTTAGATACTATTTCGGTAACTGGTAACGTATTACGTGATTATTTAACTGACTTATTTCCAATTTTAGAATTAGGAACTTCTGCAAAAATGTTATCTATCGTTCCGTTAATGAATGGCGGAGGATTGTTCGAAACTGGTGCTGGAGGATCTGCTCCAAAACATGTTGAACAATTTGTTGAAGAAGGGTATTTACGTTGGGATTCTCTTGGTGAGTTTTTGGCTTTAGGAGCTTCATTAGAGCATTTAGGACAAACATTAAACAATTCAAAAGCGATTGTTTTATCTGAGACTTTAGACGAAGCAAATGATAAATTCTTAGCAAACGATAAATCACCAGCACGTAAAGTGGGACAAATCGACAATAGAGGTTCTCACTTTTATTTGGCTTTTTATTGGGCACAAGCCTTGGCTGCACAAACAAAAGATGCTGAATTAAAAGCCATCTTTACTCCTATCGCTGTCGAATTTGAAGCTAACGAAGCTAAAATCAACAGTGAATTAATAGGATCTCAAGGAAAACCACAAAACATTGGTGGTTACTACCAACCTAATCCTGAATTGACTAGTAAAGCAATGCGTCCTAGTGAAACATTCAATACTATTTTAGATAAGATTACTACTTTGAAAACTGCTTAATCAATTTAGTTTATATAGTGAAAAGACAACTCGAAAGGGTTGTCTTTTTTTTATACCACATTTTATAAATCTTAAAATGAATAAGATGCAATTTTTTTTCATAAATAAGCGAACATTCATTTATAATTATTACTTTTGATTATCCAAATCAAAAAAATGAGAACGCGAGATACAAACAAGGAAGAAATAGTAAAACAAAAAGCCATCGAAATGCTGGTGAAACTTGGAATTGAAGGCTTCAGTATGAATCGATTGGCCAAAGAATGTGGAATTTCTGTGGCTACACTTTATATCTATTATTCGGACAAAGAAGATTTAATTCTAAAAATTGGCACAGAGATTGGACAAGTTTTTTTTAAAGAAATGACCAGAGATTTTACGCCCGACATGTCTTTTAGAGAAGGTTTATTAAAACAATGGGAAAACCGCTCACGATTCGTTATGCAAAACCCAGAAAAAGTAGCCTGCTGGGATCTTTTAGGTCATTCAACATATAGAGATTCCATTTTGGATGAAAGTCTATTAGATTTTAAAACGACTATGGGAACTTTTGTGAACAACGCAGTAGCGAAAAAAGAATTACTTCCTATTAACAAAGAAGTATTTTGGAGTATTGCATATGGACCTTTATACACATTATTACGATTTGAAAACGAAGGCAAAAGCTTTGGAGGAAATCCTTTTAAATTAACACCTGAAACAACAAATGCAGCATTTGAATTAGTTATAAAAGCATTGACACCATAAAACTAACAACTATGGAAACTGATTTACAAAACATATTGATATTTGCAACCGACATAAAAACCGAAAGCGAAAAGCAACAAATAAGCAACTGTTTAGACAACCATTTAGAAATATCCAAATGGACTATCGATCAGGAAGACATTGATTGTGTTTTGCGCATTGAAAGTGACACGTTGTGCGAAGAACAAATAATTCACCTTATTAGCCAACACAATTTTCTCTGTACAATTTTAGAATAGAACAAAAAATGAAAGATAAAAATACCCAACCGACCCCCTTTACATCTTATCAAAAATTAGCCGTTTTTTTACTGGCTATCACCCAATTTACAGTAATTCTCGACTTTATGGTCATGTCACCTATGGGCGATATTTTAATGAAATCCCTTAGTTTAAAACCGGCAAGTTTTGGTTTGGTAGTTTCTGCATATGCCTTTAGTGCAGGTATTTCAGGGCTTCTTACAGCAGGTTTTGCAGATAAATTTGACCGAAAAAAATTATTACTGTTCTTCTACGGTGGTTTTATATTTGGGACGATCTTGTGCGGAATCGTCAATTCATATCTATTATTAGTCGCCGCCAGAATTGTTACTGGCTTATTTGGAGGCGTAATTGGTTCTATTTCAATGGCAATTGTTGCCGATTTATTTAGTCTTCAACAACGTGGACGAGTGATGGGATTTATCCAAATGGGATTTGGTGCCAGTCAGATTTTGGGTATTCCAATAGGATTGTATATTGCTAATGCCTGGGGATGGCATGCACCTTTTTTGTGGGTAGCGGGAATGGCAGGAATTATAGCGATTGTTATTGCTACCAAGCTAGAACCAATCAACAAACACCTAGCAGTTCAAACAGACAAATCAGCTTTTAGACATTTAATTCATACAATTGCCAAAAAAGATTATCGAGTAGGATTTACTGCCACAGCTTTGCTGTCAATTGGAGGTTTTATGTTGATGCCTTTTGGCAGTGCTTTTGCTATTAATAATTTAAAAATAACCGAAAATCAATTACCAATGTTATTTATGATAGCAGGTTTATCAACGTTAATTATAATGCCTTTAATTGGAAAATTGAGCGATCGAATTGACAAATACAAAATATTCGCTTTTGCATCTTTATGGACAATAGTTATGGTTCTAATTTATACGAATCTTGGTGTAACTCCATTTGCAATCGTTGCAACTATAAATGTATTAATGATGATGGGCGTTATGGGACGAATGGTACCTTCAACAGCCTTGGTGACGGCTATTCCAGAAATGCAGGACAGAGGAGCTTTTATGAGCATTAATTCATCTTTACAGCAAATTGCCGGCGGTATTGCAGCCGCTTTTGCCGGAACTATTGTAATACAAAACAACAAATTTAGCCCATTACAACATTATGACACTTTGGGAATAATAATTGTTTGCATTTCGATTACATCCATGTTCCTAATGTACAGAGTGGATAAACTTGGGAAAAAGAGAAGCAAAGAAAAGTCAGATGCAATCTCTTTAACAATGCAAGAGGTTTAGAAGAATTATCATTAAATTCATTTTAAAAACACCTTCTTAAAAACAAAACAACAAACTGAATATCAGCCATTCTACCAAAAATAGCTTATTTTTGATAGAATGGCTTTTTAGTATACAAAGTATGGATTTTGGTTCTGATTTAACTATAGATTAACATGTTTTAAGTACGAATTTAATTGCATTTTGTAGATATTTGCAAGCTCAAAACCTAACCAATGATTTTAAAGAAAATTATTTACGCATCATTATTATTGCTTTCTTCTTTTTCGATTTTTTCACAAAATACGGACAAACAAAAGCACACACTAAGCGGAACTATTACTGACTCAAAAAGTAATGAAACTTTAATTGCTGTTAATGTTTTAATTCCAGAATTACAGGTAGGAGTTATGACAAATGAATATGGATTTTACTCCATAACGCTACCAGAAGGCAAATATAAAATCCAGATTACATCAGTTGGATATGGAACTATTGAGCAGACTATTGATTTAAATAAAAATACTAAAAAGAATTTCGAATTAACGGCTAACGAAAATGTTTTAAAAGAGGTCGTGGTTACTTCAGCAAAAACAGAAGCCAACATTCGGAAGCCAGAAATGAGTGTGAATAAACTTTCTATTTCGGCAATTAAAAAAATGCCTGTTGTAATGGGCGAGGTTGACGTTATCAAATCTATTTTATTTCTTCCAGGTGTGACCAATGCCGGTGAAGGACAATCTGGTTTTAATGTTCGTGGTGGTGGTGCAGATCAAAACTTAATTCTTTTGGACGAAGCTATGATCTTTAATTCATCTCACGTTTTTGGTTTTTTCTCAGTGTTCAATCCGGATGCTATCAAAGATTTAAAACTATATAAAGGTGGAATTCCATCTAAATATGGAGGAAGAGTTTCCTCTGTCTTGGATATTTATCAAAAGGATGGAAATAGCAATGAATTTCACATGAATGGTGGAGTCGGATTAATCACCAGCCGAATTCTTGCCGAAGGTCCTATTGTGAAAGACAAAGGTTCGTTCCTGATTGGAGGTCGTGCTTCTTACGCTCATTTATTCCTAAAATTAGCCAACAACGACAACTCAGCTTATTTTTATGATTTAAATACAAAGCTGAATTATAAACTTAACGACAATAACAATTTATACCTTTCAGGTTATTTTGGCCGTGATATTTTTTCTTTAAATGAAACTTTTGCAAATACTTATGGTAATGCCACATTAAATTTGAGGTGGAATCATCTTTATAATAGCAAACTATTTTCAAATTTGTCTGCTATTTTTAGTGATTACTATTATGGACTGACACTTGATTTTTTAGGGTTTAATTGGGATTCAGGTATTAGAAACTTCAATTTAAAGTATGATTTCAAATATTATTTATCGAATAACATAAAATTAAACTTTGGGGTCAACTCTACTTACTATGACTTTAATCCTGGAACCATCAAACCAAGTGGAACAAATTCTGGAGTTAATTTTAAACAATTAGAAAAAAAATACGCCTTAGAAAACGGCATTTATCTTGAAGCCGAACAAGTTCTAACAGATAAATTAGCGGTAAATTATGGTGTCCGTTATAGTTTTTTTAATCGTTTAGGAAATTCAACGGTCAATTTATATACCAACAATCAACCTGTAGCTTACGATGCCGATTTAAAAATTTACGAAAAAGCTAAACCAATTGGAACAACTTCATACAAAAAAAATGAAACTATATCCAATTTTGACAACTTGGAACCTCGTATTTCAGTAGCTTATGAATTAAACAAAGACCAGTCTGTTAAAGCGAGTTATAATCGAATGGTACAATATCTTCAATTAATTTCTAATACCAACTCGCCTACTCCGCTTGATGTTTGGACTCCAAGTGACAATTACATTAAACCACAAATTGCAGATCAAGTTGCTCTCGGGTATTTTAAAAATTTTAAAGAAAACGTATACACTCTAGAATTAGAAAGTTTTTACAAAAAAATTAAAAACCGAATGGATTACATAGACGGCGCAGATATTGTGGCTAACGAAGCTATTGAACAAGTCATTCTTAACGGCGAGATGCGTTCATTTGGTTTAGAAATGTTACTTCGAAAAAACTCAGGAAAATTTAATGGCTGGATTTCTTATACTTTATCCAAATCGCAACAAAGAACTCCCGGTAGAACTCCCGAAGAAATAGGAATCAACAACGGAGAATGGTATCGTTCAGCTTATGATAAATTACATAATTTAGCAGTTACAGCAAATTATACCATGAGCGATAAATGGAATTTTGGCGGGAATTTCACTTTCCAGTCTGGACAACCTGTAACTTATCCAAATGGTCAATATATTTATCAAGGAATCACGATACCAAGCTACGGCGAACGAAATGGAAATAGTCTTCCAATATATCATCACTTAGATGTGTCGGCTACTTATACTCCAAAGCCATTTAAAAAGAAAGGATGGCAAAGTGAGTGGGTCTTTAGTATTTACAATCTTTATAATCGAAAAAATGCCGCTTCTATCAGCTTTAGAGAAAATGAAGAAACAGGCACTAACGAAGCTGTAAGGCTATCCATTTTTGGAGTAATTCCATCAGTTTCTTATAATTTTAAATTTTAGTATCATGAAAAATATAAAAAGAATCATAGTCTTACTAATTACGATTTTCTCAGTTATAAGTTGTGAAGATGTAGTCAATGTTGACCTAAATACTGCCCCTCCAAAATTAGTAATTGACGCTTCAATAAAATGGGAAAAAGAGACCACAGGAAGTACTCAAAAAATCAAATTAACCACAACAACCGATTATTACTCTAACACAGTCCCAGCTGCAACCGGAGCTACAATTACTGTGACTAATACCAGCTTGAGTACGCCAGTTACTTTTCAATTTGTTGAAGATGGTCAAACTGGAGAATACATTTGCAACAATTTCGTCCCTATCATCAATAATGAATATAAGCTTACTGTACTTTACAAAGGGCAAACTTATACTTCTACCTCTATTTTCATGGCTTCTCCAGATATTGTAAAAACAGAGCAAAGCATAAAACCAGGAATTGAAGGTGAAGATGTTTATGAACTTAAATTTTATTGGCAAGATAACGGTGCCGAAGATAATTTTTACTTAGTAGGAGCCAAAAACGCTAACATAGTCTATCCGGAATATGGTGCGCTGGATGACGAATTTTATCAAGGCAATTTAATGTTTGCCTTTTATCGTGGTGACAATATCAAAAAAGGAGACAAACTAGAATTTAGTCTTCAAGGAATCACCGAAAAATACAATAATTACATGACCAAATTACTCAGTATAGCCGGAACAAATGGTGGAAATCCTTTTGCTACTGCGCCTGCTACTTTAAGAGGAAACATCGTAAATGAAACCAATCCCGATGATTATCCATTAGGCTTTTTTCATCTTTCTGAAATAGATTCTGAAAGTTATACTGTTCAGTAGCCAATCCAGCTGTCCATTACAAGTCCTCGTTCAAAAAACTATTTTTCTAAGCCCTAAAAGGAGCTTCCGCTGGTCGCTCTTTTAGGACAAGAAAAATTTGTTTTTTTCACTCCGGGCTTTCCACTACCATCTGGGCTAAAAAATTACGAATGGTCAATTATGAATTACGAATCAAGAAACATACCTTTGAAAATTAATTCATAATTGAAAGGTCAAAGGGTAAAAGTAAAAAGCCTACTTACAATTCATAATTCATAATTCATAATTAAAAATGTCTTCACATCATATTGTTCGCGACGACCAGGAACCTGCATTAATCATAGCCAATGGCGCTGCTTGTCATCCTGAATTATTAGGACAATTATTAGAATGGTCTCCGTTGGTGATCGTATTAGATTCGGCGATGGAAAGAGTTCTGGAATTGGGTATAAAAGTAGATGTTTTGTTGGGGGATTTTGACCATGGATTTAATCCTGAAATATATAAAGACTCACAATATCCGCTAGAGATAGTTCATACTCCAGATCAAAATAAAACCGATTTGGAGAAAGCATTCGATTACCTCATCGAAAGACAAATTCCTGCTGCAAATGTCGTTTGGGCAACTGGAAAACGTGCTGATCATACCATTACCAATCTCACGAATATTGTTCGTTATCGCGATTTGCTCAAAATTGTAATTCTTGATGACCACTCTAAAATATTTTTGTTGCCTTATAAATTTGAAAAATGGTACACCGCCGGAACTCCAATTTCATTAATTCCTGTGGGTGTTGTAAACGGAATCTATTCAGAAAATTTAGTATATCCTCTTAAAAACGACACACTAACAATAGGATACAGAACAGGAAGTAGTAATGAAGTTGCCCAAGACGGACTAGTAACATTAACTCACACAGATGGCGATTTATTACTGATGGAATGTATGGATTAATATTTTCAGGACTAGACAACTAAAACATAAAAAAAGCCTCATTTTTAATCACTTAAAACGAGGCTCTTTCTTTTTTTTACACAATTTAACTTCATTGATTCACTATTATAACAGCGGCTTTATAACCTGTACCAACATTCCATTCCTGAGAAGTAATCTCTGCACCTTTAGCATCAAAAATTTGAAATTCGGCGGTATTTGGTGATGCAAAACCTTCATTCAAAGCTTCAAAATCAATTTTATTAATTCCTGGTTTTAATGTTATTTTATATTCTTTAAACCCACCATCTAAAACAACTTCAGGTTCAATTACTTTATCATTCAGATAGATTCTAACCTTGTCTCCATCCACAAAAGCAGCATCTCTAAAACGAATTGTCGAAATAAATTCTTTCGTTTTAAAACTTCCTAAATATTGATTACGTCTATAATAAATCCCTACAGAATCCTTTGGCTCTTTATACAATTGTCTGTTATTAAAAAGCTCTACTGGATTTATTTCAAATGGATCTGGTTTTTTGACAACTGCTGGTGGCGGTGGAGTTTCATTTTTGGGAGGAATTACTTCAAGTGGTGGAACTTCCTTAATATCCATATTTTTGTTTGGAATAGCATTATTTTTTGTACTGAATTCATCCTGAGCAAACCCTTCAACGGAAATACCAGCAATCATAATTACAAACAATAGTATTTTCATATCTTCTAAATATTAATAATTAAAATTAGTTTAAGCATTAATATTGACCACATTAACACCTATTTATATAAACATTTAATTATAGTATTTATTGTACTTATAACGTTTTTTTACCAAACAAGTTTGGTTTTACGCTACATTCAAAATTCTAATCAACCTGTCAACGATTCTTTCTCGCTTCCGGACTGAAACTAGCTCAAACTCAAACTGGAAAAGTCTCTTTAAGATTACACCATTCTGCATTCCAACACAATAACTCAAGCAATAATTCAGTTTATATATTAATTTAAAATTCTTATTTATTGAAAAAACGCTTTATTAGATGATCCAAAATTACTTAAACAATTAACCAAATCTAATAATCATGAATTTTTTTAGAATCAAAACGAGTTGGTCAAATACAGAATTTATTGTTTTAAAGTCTTGTATTGCTTCGGCTTACATCTTTATTGGAAGTTATTTTCACGAATTTTTTAGTCACTATTTGAAACCTATTTTGATTACTTTTGCAGTTACTGTTCTGTGGACTTTATATCTTTGGACTAAAAAAATAAAAGCAGAAAAATGGAAAAACAATCTGCATAACAAAAAACTTAGAAAATACTTTCTACACTAGATGAAGTACACAGAATATTCATTTTCTGCCGAAATTAAAATTATTGGAGTCAATCCTTATGTGACTGTTCCCGAATCGATATTGGAATCAATATTTAAGAACGCTAATAAAAATAAAGGGCCAATTCCGATTAAAGGAACTGTAAATGACAAGCCATATATCCAAACCTTAATGAAATATGCTGGTTCATGGCGATTGTATATCAATACTATGATGTTGAAAAATTCTCCAAAAAGAATTGGAGAAACAATTGAAATCACAATTTCATTTGATCCTAAAGATAGAAAAATCGAAATGCATCCTTTATTGAAAGAAGCTCTTAATCAAAATGAAACTGCTAAAAGTGTTTTCGAAAAATTAGCTCCTTCGCGACAAAAAGAAATTATAAGATATATTTCTCATTTAAAAACCGAAGAGAAAATTAAAGACAATGTCCTTAAAGCAATCAATTTTCTACTCGGAAATGGACGATTTGCAGGAAGAGAAAAACCATAATTCAAAGAATAGTTTCTCATTAATCCGATGAAAATGGGTATCCACAATGATAACAAAACTGCGCTCCTTTATAATGATTTTCGGCTCCGCAATTGCCACATTGATTATTTTCGGGTTCTGGTATTGCTGCAGGATTAGTGTTTGTTTTAGCAAATTCGGCAGTCACAATTCCTGTTGGAACGGCTATGATTCCATAACCTAAAACCATAACAAAAGAAGCTATAAACTGACCCAATGGTGTTACCGGAGAAATGTCGCCATAACCCACAGTTGTCAGGGTTACTATTGTCCAATAGATGCTTACAGGAATGCTGGTAAATCCGTTTTCTTCACCTTCAATAAGATACATAAGCGAGCCGATGAGAATGGAACTGATCAGCATGAAATAGAGAAAGATTGTTATTTTTCTTCGACTGGCATTTAGTGCTGTCAGCAAATGGTGGGATTGCCCTGTAAATTGGGGATTGTTTAATATTTTGAATAAGCGTAACAATCGTAGCGCCCTTATCACTGAAAACACTTTTGAACCTACTAAGAAAAGAGATAAATACATAGGTAAAATTGCAATCAAATCAATTATCCCTAAAAAACTAAAAATGTATCTTCGGGGCTTATTGGTCGTAAATATTCTCAGGAGATATTCAATAGAAAAAAGTATGGTTATAATCCATTCTATAATAATGAGCTGGTCATGATATTTTGCATTAAATCCTTTTACGGTTTCTAGCATTACCGTAAAAATACTCAGAAGGATTAACCCTAAGAGAATCAAATCGAATAACCTTCCGGCAACTGTATCTGAACCATGAATTATGATATAGATTTTTTGCCTGAGCAGCTTAAATTTTGTTTTTGGTTTACGCATAATCAAATATAAATCAATAATTTAAATTTTTAAAACATAATTTTTCTCAAAAATTTTATTTAACCAAATTATCATCATACTTTGCAAACCAATCGGTCGTTTTGCATTACTTATTGCTGTTGCTTTAAATCAGTTCTAGCAAATAATCCAAAAAAACTGTACTTTCAGCTCCTGAAAAGAATCCGTATCTTTGCTGCGAAATCAAATCTAATGAAAGAGAATACCCCTTCGGTTAAAACCAATTTACATCCTAGAAATTTACATCGAAGCCGTTATGATTTCGAAAAATTAACTGCGAATAGTCCTGAATTAAAGCCATACATTTTTACAAATGAGCATAAAGTTGAGACTATCGATTTCAGTAATCCCGAAGCTGTAAAACAACTCAATAAAGCTTTATTGCAAACATATTATGGCATTCAAAAGTGGGATATTCCAAAAAATTATCTTTGCCCACCAATTCCTGGTCGTGCCGATTACATTCACTATATAGCTGATTTATTGGCTTCATCCAATAAAGGGAAAATTCCTGAAGGCGAAAATGTTTCAGGCCTTGATATTGGTATTGGTTCTAATTGTATTTATCCTATTATTGGCAACTCTGTTTATGGATGGAGTTTTGTAGGCACAGATATTGATCCAAAAGCAATCGAAAATTGCAGCAAAATTATTGAAGCAAATCCAAAATTGATCGACGCAATCAGTTTACAACAACAAACGGAATCTCGTTTTATTTTTAAAAACATCATCACACCCGAAGATCGTTTTACCTTTACAATTTGCAATCCGCCCTTTCATAATTCTTCCGAAGAAGCTCAAAAAATTGCTACTCGAAAAGTCAACAATTTAAATCCAAAAACATCTAAAACAGACAAACCAGTTTTGAATTTTGGAGGACAAAATGCCGAATTATGGTGCGATGGTGGCGAATTGGCTTTCATCAAACAAATGATTTATGAAAGTGCTAAATATCCGATGCAATGTTTATGGTTCACTACTTTGGTTTCTAAAAGTGATAATTTAAAAACCATTTATAAAACATTGGCAAAAGTACATGCAGCAACAATAAAAACGGTAAATATGGCTCAAGGCCAAAAAACAAGCCGATTTATTGCCTGGAGTTTTTTGACAGAAGAACAACAGAAAGATTGGAAGTTTGAGTAATTAGTTGACAGATTCAGATTGCGGATTATATTTGAATTAAACCAAAATCAGATAAATCTAATTTTATATTTCCCCTGTATTCATCAAATTTTCTTTGACTCCTTGGTTTTTTAACATTCTGAAATGAGATCGCACTGCTTGATAAAATGGGTATGAAGTATAAGGCAGTTCATATTCTTCTGCATACCTTTTTATTATTGGTGTAATATAAGGATAATAGGTATGACCAATATGAGGGAAAAGATGATGAGCCACATGATGTGTAAAACCACCATATAAAAAATTAGCTAACTTACTGTCAGTACTAAAATCTTTAGTAACAATCATCTGATGCATCGCCCAAGTAGCAGAAAGATTTCCTTCTTCATCAGTAGTTGGAAAATGAGCGTCTTCATCAACATGGGTAGAAACCAAGGCAACTACGCCCAAGGCACTTCCGCAAAGATGCAAACTCAACCATGCAGCAAAAACAATATACCAAGGCTGATTCAGAACTATCATTGGTAAAAAAAGCAAATAAAAAAGATTAAACAATTTTGCTATAAACAATTTGTAAATTTCAATTGTTGGAATTTTATCAACTATTTTTTTTACGTAATTATTCTTCTTTCCAAAAAAATCTTTAAAATCTCTAATGTAAATCCAATTCAAACTATACAAAGGATAAATAAACCACATGTAAATATGTTGGTATTTATGATAATCGAACAAAGGACTATTGGGAAAAATGCGAATAATATCACTTTGTTTGATGTCTATATCCCAGTCAGGAACATTTGGGTAAGCGTGATGCAAACTTATGTGACGACGAATCCAAAGCCAACGATTGCCTCCAAAAAGTTCAAGCACATAAGTAAACCATTCATTATATTTAGGGCTTTTAAAAAGAGCATTATGAGCAGCATCATGAAAGGCATTTACAAACAACACAATCATGGTGATTCCGCTCAGAATATAAAAGAGGAATAATAATGGCGTACTATTTCCAAAAAACAAAATACATCCATAAAACAAAAAGAAAAGCACAAGAAGGCTTAAGGATTTTATGACATTGAGTCGATACAAAGCAGTATTTTTTAAAACCTTCTCATTTACTTCATTTCTCAACATTTTAAAAAAATCATCTGCGTCAGGCTTAAGATAGACTGGTCGTTTAAATTTCTCCATAATGGCATCACTTAAAGTTTCTATCTCAAATTTAATAAAAAACTTATAAAACAACAACTTGAAAAATGTTTATATTGTCATTAAAACACTGTTATCAAACAATTTATAATTTAAAATGAGGGTTGGCAGAAATTATAATCTTTAGTTTTTACTTTGTAACTTTGTTTTCCTGCAAAAAAAAATGCCATATGAAATTCCAAGTAGTATCTGATTATAGTCCAAAAGGTGACCAACCACAAGCGATCGACAAATTAGCCCGTGGGATTGAAGCTGGCGAACAATTCCAAACCCTTTTGGGAGTTACGGGTTCTGGAAAAACATTTACGGTAGCGAATGTGATTCAGGAAGTACAAAAACCCACTTTGGTTTTGGCACATAACAAAACACTGGCGGCACAATTATATTCGGAATTCAAACAATTTTTTCCAAATAATGCGGTAGAATATTTCGTTTCTTATTACGATTATTACCAACCCGAAGCTTTCATGCCAGTAACAGGTGTTTTCATTGAAAAAGATTTATCTATCAATGAAGAGTTAGAAAAAATGCGATTGAGCACTACTTCTTCTCTACTTTCTGGACGTCGTGATATACTAGTTGTAGCTTCTGTTTCTTGTTTATATGGTATTGGAAATCCTGTAGAATTTCAAAAGAACGTAATTGCAATCGAAACCAACCAAATGATTTCGAGAACCAAATTATTAAAAAGTCTGGTTCAAAGCTTATACTCCAGAACTGAGGCTGATTTCACTCCTGGAAGTTTCAGAATAAAAGGTGATACAGTTGAAGTTTACCCAAGTTATGCTGATGATGCATTTAGAATTCATTTTTTTGGAGATGAAATCGAAGAAATCGAGAGCTTTGATGTAAAAACTTCAAAAGTTATTGAGAGATACCAAAAACTGAATATCTATCCTGCTAATATGTTTGTGACTTCGCCCGACGTTTTGCAAAGTGCTATTTGGCAAATTCAACAGGATTTGGTAAAACAAGTCGATTATTTCAAAGAAATAGGCAAACATCTAGAGGCCAAACGGCTCGAAGAAAGAACCAACTTCGATCTGGAAATGATTCGCGAACTCGGTTATTGTTCTGGAATCGAAAATTATTCACGTTACCTTGATGGTCGCGAACCTGGAACAAGACCTTTCTGTTTGCTGGATTATTTTCCAAAAGATTATTTAATGGTTGTGGATGAAAGTCACGTAACTATTTCGCAAGTTCACGCCATGTATGGAGGAGACAGAAGCCGTAAAGAAAACTTGGTTGAATATGGTTTTCGATTACCGGCAGCTATGGATAATCGCCCCTTGAAATTTGAGGAATTTGAAGCCATGCAAAATCAGGTCATTTATGTTTCGGCAACTCCTGCTGATTATGAATTACAAAAAAGTGAAGGAATCTATGTTGAACAAATTATTCGTCCAACTGGATTAGTAGATCCGATTATAGAAATCCGACCAAGCTTGAACCAAATTGATGATTTGATAGAAGAAATCCAACAAAGATGCGAATTAGACGAGCGTGTTTTAGTTACAACTTTAACCAAAAGAATGGCGGAAGAATTAGCCAAATATTTAACTAAAGTAAGTATTCGTTGTCGTTACATTCACTCTGATGTAGATACTTTGGAACGAATTGAAATCATGCAGGATTTACGAAAAGGAATATTTGATGTTTTGATTGGAGTAAACTTACTTCGTGAAGGATTAGATTTACCTGAAGTTTCGTTAGTTGCAATTCTAGACGCAGACAAAGAAGGATTTTTAAGAAGTCATCGTTCTTTGACGCAAACCATTGGCCGTGCGGCAAGAAACTTAAATGGAAAAGCAATTATGTATGCTGATAAAATCACAGCCAGCATGCAAAAAACAATCGATGAAACTGAATACAGAAGAACTAAACAAATCAACTTTAACACTGAAAACAATATTGTGCCTCAAGCTTTAAACAAAAAAATTGAGAGCGCCTTTACCAACAATAAATTAGTTGAATATGAATTAGGACATATTTTACCAACTGCAGCAGAAGCAGAAACTGCTTATATGTCCAAACCTGATTTGGAAAAATTGATACGCGAAAAACGAAAAGCAATGGAAAAAGCGGCTAAAGATTTAGATTTTATGCAAGCTGCAAAATTCCGTGATGAGATCAAGAAATTACAAGAGCAGATTAATTAAGTTGCTCCTGAAAAATACTTAAAAGCACTTCTGGATCTATCATCGCATTTGGAGATTTTTGCATTAATTTCAAAATTCGATTGGTAGCGCTAGGATTCAATCCCATATTAATAGCAATCTGGCGAATGGCTTCTTCCTCTTTTGAGTGCAAAATACCATCACAATGCATCAACAATGCCAAACGATAAAACTGCTGAATCCTTTCAAATTCAGATTTAATAACTCCAGAAGGCAACTCCTGATGAAATAATTCGTTAAAATCATCTTTGCTAATCCCTAATTCTTGGGCAACTATCCAAACAAATTGATATTCTCTTTCGTGCAATCTACCATCAACAACTGAAAACGCAATCATCTCCGCCAATAACTTTATTTTTTCTTCCTGAGTATCCATCAAAATTGTATTTTTAGCTAAAATATTCATTTTTTCTAAATCTAAAATTATTCGCTTTGAAAAAATTTATTCAAATTCTGTTTCTTTTGTTTTTTTGCATAACAACAGCCCAAGAAAATACCGCTTCCAAACAGGTTTCAACTTTCACAATGGAGATTCCTCAATTAAAAACAACTAGAAAAATTTGGTTGTATTTACCGATAGGCTATGAAACTTCTAACAAAAAATATCCTGTAATTTACATGCACGATGCTCAGAATTTATTTGATGCCAAAACTTCTTTTGCTGGTGAGTGGAATGTAGATGAAAAACTAGACAGTTTAAAAGCGCCAGTAATCGTAGTTGGAATTGAAAATGGCGGCGAAAAACGCATCAACGAATTAACTCCTTACAAAAACGAAAAATACGGTGGCGGAGATACAGACAAATATCTTGACTTTATTGTAAACACTTTAAAACCTGAAATCGACAAAAAATACCGAACAAAACCAAATGCAAAAAACACAACCATTATGGGAAGTTCGCTAGGTGGATTAACTTCTTATTATGCAGTTATAAAATACCCAGAAGTATTTGGAAAAGCGGGAGTTTTTTCGCCAGCCTTTTGGATTAACCGAAAAGAAATAAATGATTTAACTACCAATAGTAAAAAAATAAAAGCAAAAATTTATTTCCTATGCGGCGATTCTGAAGGTGATGATGACAGTATGGTCAAAGATCTGAATCACATCGAACTATTGCTGAACACCAATCGCTGTTCTTGCCTTCATTTAAACAAAAAAGTCATTGTAAAAGGCGGTCATCACAACGAAAAATTGTGGCGAGATGGTTTTGCCAATGCTATTGTTTGGCTAGGTTATTAAATAGTAAAAAAAGTTACGCAGAGACTCACAGAATAAACACAGAGATTCGCAAAGAATTATAAAAACTCCGTGAATCTCTCGTTTTTTTACTTTGTGCAACTGTGCAAAACAATTTATAAAAAACTCTGTGAATCTCTGCGTAAGCTCCGCGAATCTCTGTGAAACAAAAAAGGAAAATCTCTACCCGAAACAGACTATTTCTTAGCGTACTCTTTTTCCATTTGGGCGATGATACCCTTTATAGATTCCGAGCCAATTCCTTTGGCTTTGATAACTTTATTTCTATCTAAAATATAAATCACTGGAGTCGTCACCACATCGTATTTATCTTTTAGATTATTAATATGAACGCCATCATACACATTAATCCAATCCACTTTATTATCAACGATATATTTTTTGTATTTGTCAAATTCATTCTGAGTATACACTCCAAAAACTTGAACATCTTTATTTTCTTTGCGTAAATCGTGGTACAATTCAAGAATTTTTGGGACTTCTTTTTGACAATGACTACAATCAACATCCCAGAAAAGGAGAATTAGATAATCCGCTTTTACACTGGATAAAGTCACATACGCTTTTTCAATTTCTGGCCTGTTATCGTAATAAATTTTGGTCAATTCTTCGCTTGTTTTAGCCGTGTCAAAACCCATTTTGGCTATTTTATCATGACCCGGAATATCAATCATATACAAATCGGGAGCAGTTTTCCCGAGTTGCAGTGGAGCCAAAACATTTCCCCTATCAATTATAAGTTTGATTACACTATCGTCATAAACGCCTTTGGCTTTTCCTTTTTTAAAATAATTATCAACCATATAAACAAACACTTTATCCATTCCCATGATTTTCGGAATTTCATAAGTTTGTGTAAAATATGCCAATAACAACATATTCATCTTGGTTCCTTCTTTGGTTTTGAGCATCATTCTATCGATTTCAACACAAACCGTGTCAGGATGTTGTACCACAACGGTGTTAAAATATTGCTTTATTTTATTAGCAAAAAAAGGATTATTCAACATAGAATCATCCTGAAAATTGACCCCATCCCAAAAGTGTTTTTTATAATAATTATACGCATAAATACTATCAGGTCTGCCGTTGGACACTTTTGGAATGTCCTTAGCAACTTTGTCCATCTTCAAATTGATCATTTCAGAAAGATATGTTCCTTTATTTTGAGAAATACAATTTAAATCATTTTGCAAAATAGCTTCATTCAAAACCTTCAATTCATTAGTGAATAAAGTCGTAGAATCGGCTTTTTTTTCAGCTTTTACCTTTTTTTTGAAACCATCAAATTCTTTATTTTTTGACGAAACAAAACGAATATAATTAAAGAAATTTTCATTTTGCTTAGAATTCATTGCTTTTAAATTCTCTAGCAAATTCGCTTTATCTGAACTAATTTGCTGCTTCTGCGATTGATCATCCACAATAAAATCAAAATAATTTCCTTTCTCCTGATTGTAAACAAAATAAACTCCTTTATCCAATTTTTTCTTTCCTTTAAACACAATATTGCCATTGATAACTTTTTTACAAGTATCTGCGATATACAATTTGTCAAACTGATAAAAAGCTAAATAAGCAACGGTATCTTTACAATTCTTCAGGTTAATTTTAATTTCATGACCTGTCTGAGCTTGTGCAAACACAAAACAAAAAAATAAAACAAAACATTGTAGATTTTTCTTCATGGTAAATAATTAATCTTTGAAATAATTTTAATTAACTTTCCAAAATTAATAGAATTACAATCTATTTTCAACCCCATATTGACTATTTATTTTCAGCAGCAGAAGCATCAGGGATTTTAACAAACATCACTCCTGCTCTACGTTTCAACCTTGTATGCCGAACCCCGGCACACAAGGATTTACACTGCGATCAGGGCTAATAAACAGCATTTTCTTTTCATAAGAATCCATCATACTCCCTCTCTCAACAAAATTGAGTTTTAAATTCATGTAATTTGTGTTTATCATTCATTAAAATAATTAGTGAAATTATTTTATCCTAATTTTAATTCATGCTAATTCGTGGAATTCGTGTTAAGCAAACAACACTAATTCATAAAATCGTATCTTTGCTCTTTAAATAATAGAAAATGACAAATAACGATATATTCAAAAAGCTTCGAGTAGCCTTGATGTTACGCGATGACCAAATCGTAGAAATTTTAGAATTGGTAGATTTCAGAATTTCAAAATCTGAATTGGGTGCTTTTTTTCGTGATGAAAAACACGAAAATTATATGGAATGTGGCGATCAGGTTTTGCGTAATTTCCTAAACGGATTGGTAATTCATTTGAGAGGAACCAAAGAAAATCCTAAAAATCCAAATGAAGTTTTAGCCAAACACAAAGCTCAAATCCCTAAGAAAGAAAACACAAAAGATAGACCAGAATTTAAAGCTAAACCAAAAGATGAAGAGAGATCCAGAGGAGATCAAAGCCCTTCAAAATCGGCTTCAGCTAAAAAACCTGCAAAAAAACAGTTCCCAAAAGGTAACGGAAAAGCATCAGTAGTAGAGAAAGTTAAATACAATTTTGGCAAAAATAAAAAATCGTAAACGCTCTATTTTTCAAAAAAATATAGGCTGTCATTTAGACAGCCTTATTTTTTGATAATAATTGACAATAAGATTATCCTATTTCAATTTAAATTCTACGTCAAAAAAATATTTCTCGCCAACTGTTAATTCGTTACTAACCAATTTTCTATAATTAAGAGAATGCATTATATAAGTACAAATATCTGCATTCTCTGATCCCACTTTCAAAACTACGATTTGACGTAAATCATTGACATAAAAAAGAACTTTTACAGTTACTTCTTTTTCCAAAAAACCTTCAGTATGAATTGAATTCAATAAATGACTTAATTCTTTCGAGGTTTCAGCTAAAACTCGTTTAGGCTCTTCATTTCTTGCAAAAGCAAATGTTGTATTAATCAATAACACAACCACTAAGGTTAATAAATTTTTCATGTTTTTTTGTTTTAAGATTGTATATTAAAATTACTTTTAAATTCAATTCAAAACATTAAAAATCAATTACTTAACCAATTTTTAAACTATGAAAAACATATATTTTGTTAAGATATTTTTATACTTAGAAATAATGCAATCAAAGAACAAAAGTCATCAACTTAACCAAATCAAATTCATAAAAAAAGAATAAAAACAACATTTTTTATCAAATAAATTCGCTAAAATTTTGATAACATTAGCTTAAAGAAAAATTTAAGAACTACAGCTTAACATCGAGCAACCCACTTTATTTCTTGCCCAATCTGGTCTTTTAGCAAACCAATCTTGTTTATCAGGTTGCTCATCATAAGGTTTTTTAAGCAATTCAAACAATTCATTTACCAAAGAATAATCACCCTCATTTGCCGCATCAATGCTAAGTTGCGCCATATAATTTCGAAGTACATATTTAGGATTCACCAGATTCATTTCTAGCTTTCTTTCAGCATCCGAAAGCTCTTCTTGATTAACTCTGCTAACATAATGATTCAGCCATTTATACCAATTATTCAAAACCGATTCATTAAGGTCTTTTTCTTTATAAAAAGCTTCCTTAATCACATTCAAAGCTTCTTCGGCTGTATTTGTTTTATGAATATTACTCAAATTTCTAAAGAAAATAGTCATATCTGTTTCGACCAATTGCAATAATTCGGTTAAATCTTCAATTAGAATTGAATCTTCTTCGCTACTTATTTTCAGTCCTAATTTATTTCTCATCATGTTTAAATATTCCTTTTGATAATTAACACTAAAACCATTAAGAATTGCTTCCAAAGGTTTTGCATCATTAATTAAAGGATATAAAGCATTGGCTAATTGATATAAATTCCACAACGCAATCTCAGGTTGATTGCCAAATCGATATCTTCTATATTGCCTGTCAGTTGTGTTCGGAGTCCAATTGGGATCATAATCTTCCAGCCATCCATAAGGGCCATAATCGATAGTAATTCCGTGAATTGACATATTATCAGTATTCATAACTCCGTGAACAAAACCAACACGTTGCCAATGCACGATCATGTCCAAAGTTATCTGCGTCACCTCTTGAAAAAAATCAAGGTATTTGTTTATACCATCACTTATTATTTCTGGAAAATGATGTTTAATAGTATAATCAGCCAATAACTGTAATATTGCGTGATCTTTTCGCGAAGCAAACAACTCAAAATTACCAAATCTAATAAACGAAGGAGCAACTCTACAAACGATGGCACCTTTTTCTTCAGCAGCATTTCCATTATACAGTATGTCTCGAACTACTTCGTCACCAGTAAGAATCAGTGAAAGCGAACGTGTTGTTGGAACTCCTAAATAATGCATGGCTTCGGCACATAAATGCTCGCGTATGGAAGAACGCAAAACCGCAAAGCCATCGGCAGTACGGGAATATGGTGTTGGTCCAGCTCCTTTTAATTGCAAAGTATAGGACTCATCATTATGAACTACTTCTGTCAAATTAATAGCGCGTCCATCGCCTAATTGACCAGCCCAATTACCAAATTGATGCCCCGCATAAGGCATAGCATAGGGCTTGGTTTCTGGATAAATTGTATTTCCCGAAAAGACATTTAAAAAATCCTCCGAAAGAATATCTTCTTTAGACAATCCTATCAAATTAGCGACTTCTTCTGAAGCATGAATTAGCGATGGATTTGAAGGTTTTTTGGGATTCACATACGAAAAACAAGCTTGCTCGACCTGTCTTGCAATATTTACATCATTAGGGTCGGCAGGTAATTCGGTAGTGAAATTATTTTGAATATGAAGTTTCATTCTTTAGCTACTTTGAAATAGATTATAAAGATACGCTACGAATAAGAAAAATGGGATTACTTAGGATAACTTTAATTTATAATAAAAATTAGTTTGTTTATATATGAAAAAAAATCCTGAGCTTTCACTCAGGATTTTGC
>NZ_DATIDY010000002.1:0-6354 GCF_035456085.1 Flavobacterium sp. | reverse complement strand
TTAAATTTGGAATCAAGATTAATAGCAAAAACAAAAAACGATTCCATCAGTTTTATGTCGATTTACAGAACGTGACCAATCATACGAATGTGTTTGTGTATGATTACAACCGAATAACTAATAGCATAGAACAGAAAGATCAAATAGGTTTTTCACCAGATTTTGGATATAAATTTCAGTTTTAGACAAAAAAGAAAAAGGCTTATCAATGTGATATGCCTTTTTTTTTTAAAACTCTAAACTGAGCTGTTCTGGCAAAAGCCTAAAACTCATTCGGTGATATTTGGTAGTGCCATATTTTTTGATGGCCTCTCTATGTTCGGGAGTTGGGTACCCTTTGTTTTGTTTCCAATTATACATCGGGAATTCTTCATGAATAGTGCTCATGTATTCATCGCGATAGGTTTTTGCTAATATGGATGCGGCAGCAATGCTCAAAAATTTTGAATCTCCTTTTATGATGCATTGATTTGGAATCGACTTTAAAAATTCGATTTCAGTTTTTGAAAACTGTTTTCCAAAAGTGTTCTTCAAACCCAATTTAGCATTCAGCGCTCTATTTCCATCGACAATTATAAATTCAGGAGTGTGGGTTAATTTCAAAATGGATTCCTGCATTCCTTTCATCGAAGCGTTTAGGATATTAATTTCGTCAATTTCGTTTGGATGCAAATGCGTTACAGCAAATGAAAGAGCTTGGGCTTCAATAATGTGTTTTAATTCTTCTCTTATTTTTTCTGTAAGCTGTTTACTATCGTTTAGAATGTGGTTTTCAAAATCTACTGGTAAAGTTACAGCTGCAGCGGTTACAGGTCCGGCAAGACAACCACGTCCAGCTTCGTCGGTGCCGGTTTCGAGTAGGAATGAAGAAAAATTCTTTTGAAGCATATGTAATCTTTTGGCAAATATTGTCAATTTTTATGAAAATAAACAAAAAAATAAGTTAAATGAAGTTAAAAAAGTGGTTTTATTGGGAAGAAATTTCAATAATAATAACTTTTTTTGTGAATTTATAAATGTTAATTATTTGTTAAAATAGTATTATTCAAAGTAATATAGCTTTTTGCTATATAGCTGATAATTATTGCTTAATAAAAAAAAAGGAGTCTTTTTCGTTCATTTGTTAAATAATTCTTAAACCGAAAACGTTTTCGTGTTTTTGTTTTTCTTGTTATTTTAAGAAAATTATAAGATGTTTGTCGCTTACTAATTCAAAATTTTTAAAAATGAAACTTAAGTTTAATGGACTCTTAGTACTACTTGTAGTGCTAATAGCGCAACTAACCTTTGCGCAAGAAAGAACTGTTTCGGGTATTGTTACCGATAATGCAGGAATGCCTTTACCAGGCGTTAGTGTATTAGTAAAAGGGACAAAAACAGGAACACAAACAGATTTTGATGGAAAATATTCTATCAATGCATCACCAAGTGAAGTTTTGGTAATTAGCTACATTGGTATGAAAACTCAAGAACTAGTTGCTAGTTCAACAAATGCAAATGTAAAATTAAGTGGTAATACTACCGAATTAGAAAGTGTAGTAGTTACGGCTTTAGGTATTAAAAGAGAGAAAAAATCACTTGGATACTCTACTCAGGAAATTAAAGGAAGTGATTTAAATGCTGGAGCTTCAGGAGCTAACTTTCTTAATGACCTTTCTGGTAAAGCAGCTGGTGTAAGCATTAGAAAAAACACAAACTTTGGTGGATCTACTAACGTGGTTTCTAGAGGTGTAAAAAACCTTACTGGAGATAATCAAATGTTGATTGTTATAGATGGTATGCCTATTAATAATTCTAATACTAACTCAACAGCTTTAGGGTCTGGTGCTCAAAACCAAGGTGCTCGTAATACTTATGATTACGGTAATGCTGGTATGGATATCAATCCTGACGATATTGAGACGCTTAATATCTTGAAAGGTGCTGCTGCATCGGCATTATATGGATGGCAAGCAGGTAATGGTGTAATTATGATTACAACCAAAAAAGGAAAAACCAAAAAAGGAATGGGTGTAACTGTATCTAGTGAATTTGTTGTTGGAACTGTAGATAAAAAAACTTTTCCAGAATATCAAGATAGATATGGTCAAGGTTATGGACCTACTTACAAAGCAGATGGTAGCCCTGCAGGTATCCCAGTAGGCGGAACAGGTGCTTTTTTCACAATTGATCCTAATGGAAATCAAGTAGCAACAACAATTGACGATGCTTCTTATGGAGTTGCTTTTGATCCAAATCTTTCTGTTTTTCAATGGGATGCTTATTCTCCATATTCTTCTAACTATGGGAAAAAGACTCCATGGCAAGCTGCTAAGAATGGACCTATCACGTTTTTTCAAACTGCCCAGACATTCAATAATTCTGTTTCTTTAGAAGATGGAAATGATAAAACAAGTTTTGTTTTGAACTACAACAATTTCAAAGAAAATGGAATTTTACCAAATAGTGAATTAAAGAAAAACACTGCAAGCGTTAAATTGAACCATAAATTTACAGATAAATTGTCTGCAAGTGTTTTTGCAAATTATATGGCACAAAGTACAGTTGGTAGAAACACAACTGGATACGGAGGAGATAATGTTATGGGCTTGTTCCGTCAGTGGTGGGCTACTAACGTAGATCTTGAAGGACAAAAAGAGGCTTATTTCAATTCAGGAGGAAAAAATGTTTCTTGGAACATGGGTAATCCAGCTTATGGTGATACAAGTCCAAAATATTGGGACAATCCATATTTCACAAGATATCAAAACTATCAATCAGACGAAAGAAACCGTTTTATTGGTAATGCACAATTAGACTACAAATTCGCAGATTGGATTTCAGCTACAGCAAAAGTAAGTACTGATAGTTATTCAGATTTACGTGAAGAAAGAAAAGCTGTTGGATCTCTAAATTCAACATTTGGTATAACAAGTCCTAGACAAGCTGTAGGTTCAGGATACCAAAAATATAATGGTATGTTTTCTGAGCAAAACTATCAGTTTACTTTGAATTTTAATAAAAAGTTTGCTGAAGATTTCTCTGTAACTGGTCTGCTTGGTGTTAACTCATTGAGAACAAGACGTACTTCAACTCTTGGTGCAACTGAAGGAGGTCTTATTATTCCTGGAATTTATGCTTTATCAAATTCAGTAGCTGCTGCTCCTTATGCAATAGAAACAGAAGTAAATACAGGTGTAAATAGTGCGTACGCTTCTGCTTCTTTGGGATATCAAGATTTTATATTCTTGGATGGAACAGTACGTCATGATGCTTTCTCTACTTTACCATATGGTAACAATTCAGTAAACACGTTCTCAGCTTCTGCAAGTTATGTTTTTACAAAACATCTTAAAGCTGATTGGTTAGATTTTGGAAAATTTAGAGCTAGTTATGCTGAAAATCCACAAGGAAACATTGACCCATATTCATTGACAAATGTTTTTGACAAATTTAATCCATTTGGATCAAACCAACTTTATTCACGTCCGAGTGTTGGAGCTAATCCTGATTTACGTCCTGTGAAAACAACATCTCAAGAATTAGGTTTAGAGATGCAATTTCTTCAAAAAAGAATCGGATTTGATGTAAGTGTTTATAAAAGTTTAAGTTCTGATCAAATATTCCCGGTTGATTACTCTACTGCAACAGGATATTCTAAAAAATATATCAATGCAGGTTCTGTAGAAAATAAAGGCATTGAAGTTCAGTTTAATGCTGGAATAGTACATACCAAAGATTTCCAATGGGATGTATTTGTAAATTGGTCTAAAAATGAGAACACTGTAGTCGCTTTAGCACCAGGAGTTGACGTTTTAACTTTAGGTTCTTTCCAAGGTAATGTTAGTATAATAGCAACAAAAGGTCATGCTTATGGAGATATCATTGGTAAAGACTATGTTTATGCTGCTGATGGTCAAAGAATCGTTGAAAAGGGATCTTATAAGATGACTACAACAACCAATAATGTTATTGGAAATGTAACTCCAGATTGGATTGGTGGAATTCGCAATAAATTCTCTTATAAACAATTTTCATTAGGTTTCTTACTTGATATGCAAAAAGGAGGAGATATTTTCTCTTTAGATCAATATTACGGACAAGATTCTGGATTATATAAATCTACTGCAGGAAATAATGAGTTAGGAAATCCAGTAAGAAATACAATTGCTAACGGTGGTGGAGTTATACTTCCGGGTGTGGATTCTGTTACAGGATTGCCAAATACTACAAGAACTTCATTCCCTGAAAAATCTGGAGGGATTTATGGTTATTCTAAAAACCCACAAAAAGCATTTATTTATGACGCAAGTTATATAAAATTGAGAGAGGTAAATATTACATATAGCTTCCCAACTCAATTAGTGAATAAAATGAAATTAACCGACATGAAATTCTCAATTGTAGGTTCAAATTTATGGGTTATAGATAAAAATCTTCCAGACGCTGACCCAGAAAGTGGATTAAGTTCAGGAAACTTATCTGCAGGTTATTCAGGAGGTTCACTGCCTACCACTAGAAACATTGGTTGTAACCTAACTTTTAAATTTTAAATCATGAAAAAAATATTTTTATTAATCCCTGCTATCACCATGATTTTTTCATGTAGTGATCTTACGGAGATGAATGTTGACCCAAAAAAACCTACTATTACTAAATCAGAATTTTTGTTTTCCAATGCAGAAAAAAAATTAGTTGATCAAATGGTAAGTACTAGTGTGAATAATAATGTATTCAGATTGTTTGCTCAACAATGGACAGAGACTACATACCCTAATGAAAGTCAATACGATATTACTGGTAGAAAAATTCCTGATACTCATTTCTTAGTTATGTATAGAGATGTTTTGGCTGATTTGCTTGATGCAAAAAAGATGATTGCAGCTCTACCTACAGCGACTCCATCTGAAGTTGCTATTAAGGAAAATAAATTGGCAGTTATCGATGTTTTAGAGTCTTATACTTATAGTGTATTGGTAGATACTTTTGGGAATGTTCCATATTCTCAAGCACTTGATATTATAAAATATCCTTTGCCAGCGTATGATGATGCTAAAACTATTTATACTGATCTTATTAAGAGATTAGCTGCAGATGCTGTTATTTTGAAAAAAAATTCTGCAGATCCTAACTTTGGTGCTGCTGATATTATTTATACAGGAACGGCTGCTAGTAATGCAAAATGGGCAAAATTTGCTAATTCGTTAATCATTAGAATGGCTGTAAATCTTTCTGATGTAGATCCAACTTATGCTGCTACTCAAGTTCAAGCTGCTCTTGCTTCTGGACCATTAGCAAGTAATGCGGACAATACAAAATTGACTTATTTGACTACTACAGGAAATCAGAATCCATTATTTGCTGACCTAGTAACTAGTAAAAGATTTGATTTTATTCCAGCTGAACCATTTGTAGCAGCTATGGATGCTGTTGTTCCTGGAGGTGATCCAAGAATGCCTAAATATTTTGTGAATGCTACGTCTCCAGCTCCTGTTATTCCTGCAGGAAGAACTTTCGTTGGAGGTACTTATGGTGAGCAAAATGTTTATGCAACGTATTCACATATCTCAGCAACTTTAGATAATCCAGCTTTCCCAGGGACTATTTTTGATTTTGCGGAATTAAATTTCTTATTAGCAGAAGCTGCTGAGAAAAATTTAATACCAGGTGGTTCGGCTAAAGCTAAGACATATTATGATGCTGGAATAACAGCTTCTATGGCTGATTGGGGAGTAGCTCAACCTGCAATTACAACTTATCTTGCTAGCCCTAAAGTTGATTATAATAATGCACTTAGTGGAGCAACTTATAAAGAAAAAATTGGAACACAAGCTTGGTTTGCTCTTTATAATAGAGGATTTGAAGCTTGGACATCGTATAGAAGATTAGATTTCCCAATTTTAAAAGCTCCTGTTTCTGCTATAAATAGAGGGGAAGAATTTAAAACGGTTCCTGTAAGATATACTTATCCTGGAGTAGAGGTAACTATAAATGGAACAAATTATAGTAAGGCTGCTTCAGATATTGGAGGAGATAAAATGACTACTAAATTGTTTTGGGATAAATTCTAATCCTTAGATCAATTAAGTTAATCACTCAAGATTAATTATAATCCGATTTGTGGTTATTGAAGATAAATATTTTGATTTTAGTTTGAAAAACCCTAATTGCATTTGTAATTAGGGTTTTTTTTTTGTTTAAAATGAAGTGATTGTGGTTTTATATTATCTATTATGTTTTTTTATTTATACGTTTTTATAATTTACCTTTGTGACACCAAAATCGCCAAAGTAATTATCTATATATAACCATTTCAAATGAGGATTTTCTTTTCTTTAATTTTTTTAGCTTTTCCGATACTGCTGTTTTCGCAGA
>NZ_DATIDY010000001.1:0-4199 GCF_035456085.1 Flavobacterium sp. | reverse complement strand
TTGAAATACGCATCTGGTGGCGGGAAATTCCTAGAATATGTTGCATTCTTAAAAATACGAAAAATCCTGTTTTTACACCACTATTTTACTATATTTGTTTACAATCAAACCGAAGTTTTTTCACAGACTGACGTTACCAGCTATTTAAACAAAAAACCTACACTACTACTATGAAAAAAATTACTATTGCTATTATTCTAATGTTTTGCTCAACTATTTACTCTCAAAATAAAATAAATGTTTTCACAGGAATAAATTACTCATATTTTACAGATGGAGTTGCAGGACAAATCCTTGCTGAAGAATCCTTCGGTTTGCATATAGGCGCTTCTTATGAAATTGGACTTAATAATAAAATAGCATTTCGGCCAGCAATTGCTTTTGACCAAGTAGGAGATCGAACACAGACTAAGTATAATTATTATGGTACTCAAATTGATCAATTAGATTTAAAACTTTCTTATTTAAATGTTCCATTGAACTTTAAATTTTGGAACAAAATATATCTTATAGCTGGCCCACAAATTGGTTTTCTAGTAGATAAACAGTCTAATAACGGAAGTGCCCAAATTGTAGATTCAAATATTGATTTTGGCTTTAATTTAGGAACAGGATTTACTATAAATCAATTATTTTTTGAGTTTGGAATATATCAGGGCTTAACTTCTATAGGCAATTATGTATATTTCCCAACTGGCAGCACAAAAGATATTCATAATGGTTACGGTCAATTTACAATTGGATATAGGATTAAATAGGATAAACAGCTGGTAACACTTGCTACTAGTGATTTGGGTAATTAGCTTAATTTAAAAATGGTTTTGTATTTGGGAAGTTTAGGCGAATCCAAAGATAAGGCTTAATTTAACCCCAAACCACTAGTAGCAAGGGAACGTTACCTGATATTATAAAAAAACCGACCAAAAATGAATAAATTAATACCTATAATTTTACTATCACTTATTTTAATGAGTTGCACAACTCAAAATAATCACGACTTAAAAATACCAGATGAAATTGTAACTAAAAAATATGCTGATTTAATTAATTTTAAAGGAACAAGTGTTTTTATAAAAAAACCCAAGGATTTTGAGTTAGTTGATAAATCATTACGTATTCAAAAAAACACAAAAACTTACATAGAAATAATAGAAGGTTCTGTTTCAAATTTTAAAAACACAAAAACAACAATTCTTAAATATTATGATACTGCCGTAAAAAATGGAAATCTAACAAAAGAATATTATAAAAAGGATTTTAAATTAAATGAATTTAATGCTTTTATATATTATGGAGCGGATAAAAAAAATAATTCCGAAAAAATAACTTTTGTTTTTGGAGACAATGATTTTGCAGTTTTAATATTTGCTGTATTTCCTAAAAATGACCAAAAAGCTAGAAATAATATTTTAAAAACTATATTGTCTGTATATTTTGACAAAAAGCAAAATATCGAAAAAGAAACATTGAATAATTTTAATTTAGATGTAGTCAATACAGAATTTTTATATACAGAAAGTAGATCTCAATTACATTATTATACTTTAAATGGAAAAGGAAATCCAAACAATAATTTTGAAAGTCAAATTATTGTCATTGTATTACCAGGAATCGGAAAAGAAGCAATAAAAAATTATTCCCTTGAAACGATTAAAATATTAAAATCAAAAGGAATGGAAATACCAAAATATTCTGAAAAAGAAATTTTTAAGAAAGATAATTTCGGTTACGAAATTTACTTTGATGGAAAATTCGAAGGTAAAACAAATAGTGTCTATCAAATTGTATTGTGTAATGAAAAAGGTTCTGTTGCTTTTTTTGGAATTGTTTATGATAGAAGAGATGAACTAATGAAACAAATAAAAACAATTGCAAAAACATTTAAATTAAAATAACATCAGGTAACACACGCTACAAGCAATTTGGGTATTAGGCTTAATTTGAAATTGGTTTTCTATTTGTGAAATTTGGCAATCCGAAGATAAGGTTTAATTTAATCCCAAACTGCTTGTAGCGCGAGAACGTTATGCGGGAGTTATGCCGAAATTACGCAGATAAAAACAATTAGAAAATAAATTGATTTCCGCAAGAAGTTTACAATGCAGAAGCGTGAAAGTTGGAATCGCTAACAGAAGTCGAAAAGTTGGAATCTGACAATTGACTGACGAAAAAGTGAAGTGTAAAAAGTAGAAACGTGGAAAGCGGAAACGTGAAAAACAGAAGCGTAAAAATTGGAATTTGAAAAGCAGAAACTTGATTTTTTTTTTTTTTGCGCAGAATTTATAAATCGAAAAGTAAATAATTGAAAATAAAACGTTGAAAATTGCGAACCGAAAAGTAGAAACGTGAAAATTGGAATGTGCCAACAGAAGCGTGAAAAATTTGCGGTTTAATTGTAATTTCGACAAAATAACCCCCGCATAACAGCCACTATAACGGATTTGGGCAATTGGCTTAATGGAAAAATGGTCTTGTATTTGGGATAATGTGGCAAATCCGAAAATAGGGCTTAATTTAATCCCAAACCCGCTGTAGTGCCAGAACGTTAGCAGTAATTGAACCGCAGAGTCAGAAAATAACAACCTTAAAAATATGAAAAAAACACTTTTAACATTAGTAATAATCTCATTTACAAATTTTTCATTCAGTCAACAAATAGAAAAACTTGATTACTGTAATTGCATAGAAAAAATCGAGAAAAACTCCCCTATTTATGATGGAAAATATGAACGAATTTGTAAAGAAAAAACAACAGATGTTGGAAGTTTTAAAAATGACCTCCCAGATGGTGAATGGATTTCATATAATTATAAAGGAGGATTAATAAATAAAATAAATTATTCCGAGGGTAAATTAAACGGTTTGTTTGAATTATATTTTCTTAATGGCAAAGTACAATTTAGCGGTAATTTTATAAATGGTAAAAAAAATGGTGCTTGGAAATATTATAATGAAAAAGGAATTGTCATAATTGATGGCGAATATGAAATGGATAAACCTATTAATTTATGGACTATCAAAGACAAAAAGGGAAAAAAAATAGTAGCACAGTACGATTACGCAAATTCAAAATATATCTTAAATGAAGTAGATGAAAAATTTAAAGGCTCAACACTTTTAGGTGGTGCATCATTAGCATATGATTTATTTATTGAAAACGCCGAAGTTCCAAGAGATTTTTGGGATACATATGCGGATTTAAAATATTTAGCTAAGTTTAAAATAGAAGAAAATAGTTCAAGTACATTTATTCTTGAAGAAGTAAATGAAAAAAGTTCAAATGTTACAATTACATTTGCTAGTAATGTCCTAACTGACCCTGAAAGTAAATTACATAAAATTGAACATAGCAAATTATCTAAAAAGTTACTTTACTATAAAATATCAGAAGCATTAAGTGTTTTACCACCTTGGGTTTATAAAGGTGAAAAAGAAACAACGATTTACATTCCGTATCAAGTAAATATGAAGTAAATCAACTACTGCTAACAGCCACTACAACGGATTTGGGCATTTGGCTTAATGGAAAGTTGGTTTTGTATTTGGAATATTTGGCAAATCCGAGTAATGGGCTTAATTTAACCCCAAACCCGCTGTAGTGCCAGAACGTTATGGGCGATATTGAGGAACTAAGAATTAACATCGAAAGAAATGATATTGAGTGAAGCAATTTTAAACTGCAAGAATTATAAAGACACCGAAGAAATTATACATTCAATTTTTGCAAAAAGAAATAGTGGAAAATTTCTACCAGATTCTGAAGCTTTAGTTTTGGAATTGACTCCTGAAGAAATGGAAATGCAGTTGAGCATAATAGCCGAAACAAAATGTCCAGGATTTGAATATTTTTTAGAAATTTTTGTTTTACAGGATTTTTATGATGACCTATTGAAAATTGAAGAATTCAAATCAGACGATAAAAAAGTTGAACGAATTATATACTATGCGGAATTTGATGCTTAATTAAAATGACTACACTTGAGAAACAAATTAATTTAATCGCCCAGAACAAAACTGAATGTAAAAATGTATGCGGTCATTATTGGCACAATATCGCATAAAATACCGCCCATAACAGCTACTCCTATGTAAAGCATCGTAAAGTTATTCACAACTTTTGAGAGGGTTATATGTTGGTTACTTTTCGAGTATAGAATTCCGTTCCAACGGCTTGTTGAAAAAGTTGGAGACAACTTTTT